>NZ_JACASN010000031.1:0-36220 GCF_013390985.1 Acinetobacter sp. Swhac1
AAAAGTTGATCCGAAGTACACAAGTCAAACCTGCTGTGAATGTGGTCATGTAGCAAAAGAAAACCGACAAACTCAAGCTAAATTTGAGTGTGTCGAGTGTAGTTATGTTGCGAATGCGGATTTAAACGCATCTCGTAATATATTGTCGGCAGGACATGCCGTTTTGTCTGTGGAGGGTGGATGCGGTAAAGGTCGCCCTAAGAAGCAGAAAGCAAGCGAAATCCGTGAGGAAGTCGCCTAAGAGCTTTGCTTTTAGAATCCCCCACTTGAGTGAAAACGAAAGTGGTGGGAGTATGTCAATTATAGGTTTGTTGTTATGTATGGTCGTGATTGGCATTTCGGAATGGGCGCATCAGATGGGCATCTTAGATAGCCGATTTAGATTAGATTGGAGATAAAACAATTTTGCTCAGGATGGCGCTATAATTCAGCTACACCTAGCTATAGTGGATGAAGCTGCATGCGACCTTTATATGTCACCAGTGGTGAACCTGCAGGTATTGGACCTGATATTTGCCTAAGTCTGGCAGATCGACAAGATGAACGTCCAATTGTGGTATTGGCTGATCATCAATTATTAAAACAACGTGCTGAAATTCTAAAACAAAAAGTTGAATTAATTCAATATTCAGGTCAGCAACAGCCTGCAGCGCTTGGACAGTTATATGTTGAGCATGTACCTTTGGCAGTAGATGTTGAATTAGGGCATTTAAATGCACAAAATGCAGCTTATGTGTTGGAGCAATTACGTCGTTCGGCTTCTTATGCAATGACAGGTACGAGTGTGGGCGTGGCGACAGCACCCGTGCAAAAATCTATTATTAATGAAGCAGGTATTTCTTTTAGCGGGCATACTGAATATTATCAGGAGTTTGCAGGTGTTGCGCGTGTGGTGATGATGTTAGCTACTAAATCCTTACGCGTTGCCTTGGCGACCACGCATCTCCCTTTACGTGCCGTGGCAGATGCCATTACCAAAACACGTTTAGAACAAGTGATTGATATTTTGCTGCATGATCTCAAAAGCAAGTTTAAAATTGAACATCCTAAAGTGTTGGTCTGTGGTTTGAACCCACATGCGGGAGAAGATGGTTATTTAGGCATGGAAGAAATTGAGGTAATTAATCCTGTGCTGCAAAATTACCGCAATCATGGTGAAAATCTGAGTTTAAGTTTGCCTGCAGATACTTTATTTACCCCAGAAAATTTAAAAGATGCCGATGCAGTTTTAGCGATGTATCACGATCAGGGTTTACCTGTGTTAAAATCACAGGGCTTTGGTGAAGCAATTAACATTACTTTAGGCTTACCGTTTATTCGTACTTCAGTCGATCACGGCACAGCGCTCTCCCTCGCAGGTACCGGACTTGCGAAAAGTTCTAGCTTGCATGTTGCTGTCGATTTAGCGCTGGATTTAGCACGTTCATAATTTCAGCTTGGAAATCTTTATGTATCAAATTAATGCCCTAAACCCAAAAGAAGAAGGGCATCAGGCTCGTAAACGCTTTGGTCAAAACTTTTTACATGATCAAGGTGTGATTGCCAAAATTGTTCGCTCAGTGAACCCGCGTCCAGGCGATAATATTGTCGAGATTGGACCAGGTTTAGCAGCATTAACCTCGCCTTTAATTGGTGAGTGTGATGCTTTGACGGTGGTGGAATTAGACCGTGATTTGGCTGCAGGTTTACCAAGACGTGTGCCACATCCTGAGCGTTTAACCATTGTGGAAAGTGACGCGCTGAAATATGATTTTACCGAGTTATTTCAGGAAGGGCGTCCGCTACGTGTAGTTGGAAACTTGCCGTATAACATTTCGACACCGCTTTTGTTTCATCTCTTAGAGTTTGGTGACAAAGTTAAAGACATGCACTTTATGCTGCAAAAAGAAGTGGTAGATCGTATCACGGCTGAACCGAATACCAAAGAATATGGGCGTTTATCGGTGATGATGCAGTATTACTGTAAGCCAACGTTCTTGTTTGAAGTACCGCCTGGCGCATTTAATCCACCGCCTAAAGTGACTTCTGCAGTATTCCGTTTAGAGCCTTATGTGACTAAACCGATTATTGCCAAAGATGAAAAAGCATTGGCACGTTTGGTGGCGCATGTATTTACCCAACGTCGTAAAACATTGCGCAATAGCTTAAAAGGCATGTTGGCTGAAGATGCGTTTGAACGTGCAGGGGTAGACCCAATGGCACGTCCTGAAACTTTAAGTTTGAGTGCATTTGTCGCATTGGCAGATCAGATGGTGAATTAATGGCAGCAATTCGATACAACTATGTCATTGGTGATGTGCAGGGCTGCTTTGAAGCCTTAAAACTGTTATTAAAAGAAATACAGTTCGATCCCGATCAAGATTTTATTTGGTTTGCAGGCGATTTAGTCGCGCGGGGTGAAAACTCGGTAGGTGCTTTACGTTTTATTAAAAAACTGGTAGATCGTGGCGTTGCAGCAACGGTGTTAGGCAATCACGATTTAACCTTGTTGGCAGGCGCACGTGGCTTAAAGAAAATCAAAGCACAAGACAACACTCGTGATGTGATTGATGCAATTGACAGTGATGATTTGATTGATTGGTTGCGTAAACAACCATTGTGTCTTTTTCCTAATGAAAACACCATTTTAACTCATGCAGGTATTCCACATATTTGGAATGCGGAACAAACCGCAGCTTTGGCAAAAGAAGTTGAGGCTGTGATTGGGCATGAGGACTTTGAGGTAGTGGATGCATTCTTAAAGGAAATGTATGGGGCAGAACCTGCAGTTTGGTCGGATGATTTAGAGGGGCATGCGCGTTTACGTTGTATTACCAACTATTTGACCCGTATGCGTTTAGCCAATGCACAGGGTGGTTTGGAATTCAGCTTTAAAGATGCCTTAGATGATCCGATGCCAGAAGGTTTTAAACCGTGGTTTGAATATCCATCTTTAGCTGCGCAAACACATCAAATCGTATTTGGTCATTGGGCAGCATTGCAGGGACAAACGGTAGCTGACAATATTCAAAATGTGGATGGCGGTTGTGTGTGGGGCAATCAGCTTGTGGCTTATCGTTTGGAAGATCAGCAATTGTTTGCAGTGGATAATCCGCTGGCAGAATGGTAATAACATTCATCTTTAAAATTTAAAAATGTGATGATGAAATGAAAACAGCCACCTATTAAAGTGGCTATTTTTATCTTGAATTTTATTGAATCCGAATCCAAGTTTGGCTGCGACCTAGTGTAGATACCCCCATATAAGCGCGCAAAGTCAAGCGCTTACCTGTCGAGTTGATGCGAATTTTTGCATCGTAAATACGACCTGCCAATGGATCAATTACGCGTCCTTTTTCGTAATTATTGCTGTCTTTGACTTGTTGTAAGCCTTTTAAAATGTCCATCCCTAAAATAGGTTGGTTAGTATAGGGCGCAGGGCATTTATTACAGAGTTCACGTGGGGTATAACCTGGACGTGGAGTTAATTTAATAATTTTACCCGTATAGGTTTGATTGGCTTCTTTACGAATTTCGATGACAGCTTTGGGTGAGCCTGTTTTATCATCAATTTGTTGCCAAGTGCCCGCTAAATCTTGTGCCATCGCCAAAGTGCTAAGGCTGCCGAAGATGACGGCTATTCCTAAAGCCAATTTTTGAATCATTTTATTTCCCTTACTCGGTCTTTGCAGCTAGTCTAATCTCTGAATAGGGCTTGAACAAAGCCCTGAGGATCTTGAAAAAATGACCGATGCGACACTATGCGTTAGATTTTATTGACGAATCCACGTTTGTGTCCGACCAATGGCTGAAATTCCGACGTAACCACGTAAAGTGAGACGTTTATTATTAGACGCCAAACGACCTTTCAGGCTATACATTTTGCCTGTAAGAGGATCTAAAATACGTCCATCTGAATAGTTGTTATTTTCCACATGCTTTAAGCCATGAATAATTTCCAAACCCACCAAAGGTTTGTTGGTATAAGGCGCAGGACAATTGACACACATGGTTTTTGGGGTATAGCCTGGTCTTGGTGTGACTTTGATAATTTTACCCGTAAACGTGCCATTTTCCGCTTTGGTAATTTCAATTAAAGCCTTAGGTGAGCCAGTTTTGTCATCAATGCTTTGCCAAGTTCCAGTTAAGTCTGCAGCAAATAAACTGCCACTGAACATTAAGCTTGCAAATGCACCTATCAGTAAATTTTTCTTCATATCAGTTCCTTTGATTGCCGAAATTGATCACAGAGGTTTATTCAAGATATAAAGCGGGTTGTGGTAGGAGTCAAGCGATTTGAGAAAAAATTAATCTTAAAGTTGCGACTAAAATGTAAGAAAACCAATAAAAAATGCCACGAACGTGTGGCATTTTAAGTGAAAAGTAAAGCGATTAATTAGTCGCTTTTAATCCAAGTTTGGCTGCGTCCTAAAGCAGAGACACCCACATAACCACGCAAAAAAATGACCGATGCGACACTATGCGTTAGATTTTATTGACGAATCCACGTTTGTGTCCGACCAATGGCTGAAATTCCGACGTAAAAACGTAAAGTGAGACGTTTATTATTAGAAGCCAAACGACCTTTCAGGCTATACATTTTGCCTGTAAGTGGATCTAAAATACGCCCGTTGGCATAGTTGTTGTTATCCACATGTTGTAAACCTTTAATAATTTCTAAGCCTACAATTGGTTTATTGGTATATGGTGCAGGACAATTGACACACATGGTTTTTGGGGTATAGCCTACACGTGGTGTGACTTTGACAATTTTACCCGTAAACGTGCCATTTTCCGCTTTGGTAATTTCAATTAAAGCCTTAGGTGAGCCAGTTTTGTCATCAATGCTTTGCCAAGTTCCAGTTATGTCTGCAGCAAATAAACTGCCACTGAACATTAAGCTTGCAAATGCACCTATCAGTAAATTTTTCTTCATATCAGTTCCTTTGATTGCCGAAATTGATCACAGAGGTTAATTTAAGATATAAAGCGAGTTGTGGTAGGAGTCAAGCGATTTGAGAAAAAATTAATCTTAAAGTTGCGACTAAAATGTAAGAAAACCAATAAAAAATGCCACGAACGTGTGGCATTTTAAGTGAAAAGTAAAGTGATTAATTAGTCGCTTTTAATCCAAGTTTGGCTGCGTCCTAAAGCAGAGACACCCACATAACCACGCATGGTCAGACGTTTGCCATTGCTGCTTAATTTGGCTTTGGTGCTGTAAATATTGCCGCTTAATGGGTCAATAATTTTTCCACCAGAGTAGTTCATGCCACCTGTATGTTTTAAGCCTTTGAGTACATCCATGCCTAAAAGAGGTTGGTTAGTATAAGGTGCAGGACAGTTGATACAGGTATCTTTAGGGGTGTAGCCAGGACGAGGGGTGACTTTGACAATTTTAGCCGTATAGGTGCCATTGGCTTCCTGACGAATTTCTAAAATTGCTTTTGATGAACCTGTTTTGTCATCAATATTTTTCCAAGTACCCGTAATATCTTGAGCTAGCGCAAAACTTCCTAACGCTGAGCAGATTAAGGCAACGGTGAGTTTCATCTTGACCATGTTCAATGTTCCTTGTTTTTGGCTAACTGGATATTTCATAGTAAAAAGAAAGTTAAAACTCGACAAGTCTAAATAAGTGATTGCTCAGTCACATTTTTTGTAAATACAGTATAAAAGTTGGCAGCCACACTGCGGTAAATACTGCATTGACGGCCATACCAAAGGCGGCATAACGTCCAGCTACGCTACCACGTTGCCAAGCTTGGGCGGTTCCAATTGCATGCGCAGCCAGACCTAAAGCCAAACCAGAGGCGCGTTCATCATTGATGTGTCTTAAGATAAAAGGTGAGAACGCGGCACCTACAACACCTGATAAAATCACAATCAAGACTGCCAGTTGAATTGGGGCTTCCAAAAGCGTGGCGATGTTAATGGCAATAGGCGTGGTTACGGCACGTGTGGCAAATGCCATAATATCGGCACTAGACATGTGCAAGGCATAGGCCAGTCCCATAGGTAGGGCTACAGCACTGATGCTGGCAAACAGTAGAATACCTAAAATGGCTTTTAGTGGTAAATCGTCATAACGCATGGCGGCCAGAGGAATGGCCAGTGCCACCGTCACATAACCCAATAATTGATTAAAAATAGGGTTGGTTTGTGCCATGTAATTTTCGTAAGGAATCCCAAAAATGTATAACAGCAGCAGCACAAAGAACATGCCAAAGACAATTACAGGAATTTGCGGCACTTTTTGGTTGCAAGGTTTTGCCAGAACATAGGCAATGAGGGTGATTAAAAAACCATATAAAACGGATAACATTTTAATCTCCTACAACCAGCGTTTTGCCATTTTGGCATACAGCCAAAGCGGGATCAGCGTACTGATAAACAACACAATTAAGAAGATTGGAATTTGTTTGCCCATGTGGGTCAGCATGATCAGTGAACCTGCGCTAATAGGTAAAAAGGCAAATGCACTTTCTTTCATGATTTTGTTGTTGGTATCGACCAAACGAGCAGGAATTTTGCTGAGTTTGCGCCAAGTAAATAAGACCGCCAATAAACTGAGCAAGCCCACTAAATTGCCAAGTTCTGGGTGATTAAACTGAGTCATGATCCATACTGCGGCTTCACGAAACACAATAATCAAAAGGAGTGTGCCGATCCATGCTGGCCAGTCTATCTGTTTTATTCTGCTCATTTTGATCTTTCGTTAAAATTTCACTTATCACGTTTTAACCGATCTGATCATCAATTTCAAATGCTTCAAGCGGACGTTTAAATTGTTCTGCCTGTGCACCTAAAATTTCGTCTATCGGTAAATGTGCCTGTTTAATCAGTTGTTCCAGTTTATGTGGTGCCATGCTGACTTGTAGATGTAATTGACCTTCATCATCGTACTGTTCTGCCTGAATGACATTGAGCGCATACAGTTGATTGCGCAGTTTGCCATAAGCAGGTTGTAATTTAAGATCAAACTTTTGAATTTGCCCCATCAAACATTCATGTACGGCTTGTTTTAACAAGTCTAAACCTTGCCCTGAATGTGCCGATACATAGACACGGTCAGGTTGATGCGGTTTTTCATAGATAATTTTGGCTGTTTCGCCTGAGACATCAATTTTATTGTAAACCCGCAAAATAGGTACATCTGCGCCAATTTCTTTTAGCACACCTTCGACTGCTTCAATTTGTTCCAACACATCGGGGCTGCTTGAATCAATCACATGCAGCAATAAACTGGCTTCTAAGGTTTCTTCCAAAGTTGCTTTAAAAGATTCCACCAAAGAGTGAGATAGGTTTCTTACAAAGCCAACGGTGTCTGCCAATACCAGACGTCCGATGCCATCCCATTCTAAACGCCGTAAAGTAGGGTCAAGCGTAGCAAACAGTTGGTCAGCAGCATAGACATCACTTTGCGCCAAAATATTAAATAAGGTCGATTTGCCTGCGTTGGTATAACCGACCAATGAAACGGTAGGAATGGCGGCTTTTTGCCGAGCCACACGACCTTGTGCACGGGTTTGACGGACTTTATCGAGTTTGGTTTTTAGTTGTCCCATGCGAATACGCAATAAGCGTCGGTCAGTTTCAAGCAAGGTTTCCCCAGGACCACGTAAGCCGATACCACCTTTTTGACTGTCTAAGTTGCTGCGACTACGCACCAAACGTGAAGATAAATGTTGTAATTGTGCCAATTCGACCTGTAATTTACCTTCGTAAGTGCGGGCGCGTTGAGCAAAAATATCTAAAATGAGTTCGGTACGGTCAACCACACGGCATTGCATCACTTTTTCTAAATTACGTGCCTGTGCAGGACTGAGTGCATGATCAAAAATGACCAAATTGGCGTCGTGTTCTTTGACCAATGCGGCAATTTCTTCGGCTTTGCCTGAGCCAATAAAGAGTTTGGCATCGGGTTTACTACGTTGAGTGTGGACGTGTTGTAAAACTTCTGCACCCGCAGATTCAGCCAAGAGCTGAAATTCTTCGGCATCGAGGTCTTCTAAAATTTGGACAGCGACACTGACCAGTACAACACGCTCGCCATCTTGATGTGGCACAAAATTTTCCACTCAGCGCAATCTCCATGCTAAAGCTATATTCTAGTAGAAAAAATGTTTGTGCAGGGAAATAGATGATTGGATTTTTCCTGCGCCCTGATTTGATGCTATATCAACGTATGTAAACTCAATTATAAGGATGACCCCAATATAGAATTTATCTATTTAGATTTTGCCAAAAGTCGCATGTTTGCATGCAGGTTTCGGTTTTTATTATCAATGCAAGTTCAGATTGAACAGTATAGAATGAGCAAAATATAGACCTTTATACGTTGTTTTGCGTTTAACAATTAGTGATGACCCTATGAACCCAGCTGTTGAAACTCACACATCTCCAATTCATGGTTTTGCAAAGCTTGCTTTGTATAGCAAAAAAGTTCTGGCAACGGCTGGCGCGATTGGTGAAGGGTTCTATTTGGTCTATCGTCATCAATTGTATAAAGACACCAACAACCCGAACAATACGCGCTATGTGCAATATTTTTGCCGTCAATTGTGCAAAGTTTTTAATATTGAAGTGCAAATTCATGGTGAAATTCCGCATGACCCTGCGCTATGGGTCAGTAATCATATTTCGTGGTTAGATGTAGCGGTATTGGGTTCTAGTGCGCGGGTATTTTTTCTGGCCAAAGCTGAAATTGAAAAATGGCCGTTATTGGGTAAGTTAGCCAAAGGTGGGGGGACGCTATTTATTAAGCGTGGCTCTGGCGATTCAGTCAAAATTCGTGAACAAATCACGCAATTTTTAAAACAAGATATTCCTGTATTATTTTTTCCTGAAGCGACCACGTCAGATGGAAGCAAAATTAAAAAAGTGCATGGTCGTATTTTAGGGGCAGCAATTGAAGCCAAACGACCTGTGCAAATTTGTCTGATTTGTTATGTGAATCAGCAAGGTGAGTTAGATACTGTTGCGCCGTTTATTAATGACATGACTTTTGTTGATCATGTGAAAGATGTTTTGGAAATGCCGAAAGTGACAGCGCATTTAATGGCGTTACCTGCAATTGTGGTAGAAGGGCACGATATTGAATCTTTAACTGCTGTGGTACAGGAACGCATGACAGAAGGTTTGGCTGAGTTGCATCGTCAGGTATTAAAACCACAAGTGCTGACATCATAAAACATGCTTAGGCGCATCTTCATGTTAAAGATAGCCTAAGCACATCACATTTTTTTAAGAATAATGGTCATCATCCAACAGCTTCAATATTATGTTGCTACATAAAGCCTTCAATTGGCAGCCATGAGGTAATTTTCATTGCCGCACGTTGATACCATTTCATCCCTGGTTCTTTTTTTAGAATTTGAGTTTCGCCTTGTGGATTTTTCATGTGCCATTGAATGTTTTGCTGTGCATCCAAAACCAGTTTATAAGCATATTTGGACAAATTGACATCCATGGTGTGGTGAACTGCGCGAGCCAATGGCGGACTGTTTAAAATCACCCCAATTTCAGTATTTAAATATGCCGAGCGTGGGTCAAAATTAAACGAACCAATAAATACCTGTTTTTCATCCAATGCCATGAGTTTGGCATGTAAACTAGAACGGCTTAAACCTTTCATACTGACTTTGGCTTTTTTGGAAATTTCGTGCGTATGTGTGTTTAGGTTTTCCATTTCAGGTCGCGCCAAAAACTCATACAGCTGCACGTTATTTGCCAATAAATCTTCTCGATATTTGGCGTAAAAAGCATGCACCACAGGAACATCGTTGGCTTTAAAGGAGTTGGTCAGTACGCGTACCTGAACGCCATCATCCGCCAAGTCTTTTAGTTTTTCTGCCCCCGATTGTTCGGGGACAAAATACGCAGAAATAATATCGACACTACTGCTTGGCTTCTCTAAATGCGTCAGCAATTGAAAGTTGAGATGTTCTTCTTTTGAGGCGCGGTCTTTAATTTTACTCGGCGCATCTTTGACCACTTCAGCACTGACCCAATCGAACTTAATACTATGCGTCATCCACTGTTCAATCGCTTTAGAACGAGTCACCAAATCTAAATAATTTTGTACGGTGGCTTCTTGATCGTGCTGTTCTAATTGCTGTTTTAAGCTTTCATAACGCAAGGTGTAATGTTGTGGATTGACCAATTGCTTGACTGAATAAGCATAGTCATCATTCCAGTATTCATCAAAAGAGTGAATAATTTCATCCGAAGCCGAGCCGACTAACATCACATCGACATCAGAAAATTGATAATTGTCGCTGACGTTATAGTATTGATTGCTCATATTGCGCCCACCAATCAGAGAAATTTGGTTATCGGCAATAAAGCTTTTGTTGTGCATACGACGGTTAATACGCTTCAAATCCAAAATCATGTCCATGGCACGATAATGTCGAAAGCGATATGGATTATACAGTTTGATGTCGATGTTGACGTGTTGATCGAGCGCGAGATAAATGCCTTCCATTTTTTTGGCATTGTTATCATCGACCAATAAGCGGACTTTCACCCCACGATCTGCCGCACGAATAATGGCGTGTAGTGCAAGCGCGCCAATTTTATCGTTATCCCAAATATAATATTGTAAATCTAAAGATTTTTCTGCTTTATTAATCAGATAGATACGTGCTGCTAGGGCTTCGAGCGGATCATACAGGACATGATAA
The DNA here is from genome assembly GCF_013390985.1 of Acinetobacter sp. Swhac1. Taxonomy (NCBI): domain Bacteria; kingdom Pseudomonadati; phylum Pseudomonadota; class Gammaproteobacteria; order Moraxellales; family Moraxellaceae; genus Acinetobacter; species Acinetobacter sp. Swhac1. Next base: position 10,668 of record NZ_JACASN010000031.1, read on the forward strand.
CCCGTAAGCTGCGGATATTTTTCGCGTAGCGGCAGTACAATTTTGGCCAAACTGGTTTGATCGGTTGGGGTTTCAAACGCCATCTGGATCGGATGTTCAATCTGTTTGGGCAGCGTGCTACAGCCTGAGAGTGTCAAAACGAAGGCGCAACTCAGCCACAAGACGTTGTGCCGAATATTTTGAAATGGAGCGGATGAGCTGCGGTTTGCCAAATTAAATTCCTTTTTAGCACGAGGAGCAAATAAGTTAAAAATAGGGTTTGAGTATAATTGTCAGCTATGAAAAGATAAATATGACAATACAGATATATGACGTGTGTGGGTTAAATGCGACATCTGGGTTTAGCGCAGCATTGAATAGCAGAAGTATGAAGTAATAGAGAATAAATATGTGGGATAACGATTCAGTCGTGTTGTATTTCTATATGGGTATGGCAATTTTGGCGCTGTGGGCAGTTTCGCAAGCATGGCGCAGTCAGGCCAATACAGAAACCATTCACCCGTTTAAGGCCTTTGTGCATTTGTTGGCATTTTATTTGTCTTACCTGTTGCCGCCTTTGGTTTTTTTTAGTGTCTATGCGGGTATTCAGGGCTATTACTCCATCCACGAAGCGATTTTTGTATTTTTAGTCAGTGCTGTGTTGAGCTATGCGCGTTTTATTGAACCGCATTTGATTCAAGTCAAAACTACCAAATATCAAATTCATGCAGATCGCCGTTTATTAAAGCCTGTCAAAATTGCTTTAATTGCAGATTTACATATTGGCTTGTTTTCTGGGCATGAGCGTCAATTGAAGCAAATTGTGAAAAAACTCAATTTGCAAAACCCCGATATTGTCGTTGTAGCAGGCGACTGGACTTATGAGCCTGAAAATAAATTGGTCGAAGAATTGGCGGTATTAAAAGAAATTTGTGCGCCTGTATATTCGGTAAATGGTAATCATGATGAGCAGTATCCTGGCCCGCCCATTCAAGAGCTGTTAAAAACGGCTTTAGAACAAAATAACGTGATTGATATTGAAGGTAGAATTGTCGAGTTTGATGAGTTTCGTTTGCTCGGTATTGGCGATTTATGGGCAGGTAAAACCGACATGCGCTATATGCCCGATTTACCTCAGGATAAGCCGTGGGTGTTGTTATCACATAACCCCGATACAGTGGATATGGTGCCAAAATTGCCGACACGTCCGTTGATGTTGGCAGGACATACCCATGGTGGGCAGGTTGAACTGCCGTGGCTGACCGATTATGTGATGAAAAAAGTATCTATTTTAGGGCATAAAAAGGGGTTATATCGCCATGATCATGCCGATGTATTTGTGACTGTAGGGACAGGAATGGTCGGTGTTCCTTTTCGTTTTGGTGTGCCGCCCACGATTGATATTATCGAGTTATTGTAAGCACCGTCACCATCGCCTACATGAAAAAAACCAGCCGAGGCTGGTTTTTTGATGCAATTTTTGCGCTTAAATTTGATTGTTTACATCATCATGCTTGGTTTCTCGAATCATTAAAAATGCGATTAAAGACAAGATGGATGCTGCACTTAAATAATAACCAACTGCAGCCAAGCCATAAGTGGTGGCAAGTTTGGTGGCAATCAGTGGGGCAAACGATGCGCCAAAAATACCCGCCAAGTTAAAGGTGAGTGCCGAGCCTGTATAGCGTACAGAAGTAGGAAAAATTTCAGACAACACTGTACCAATTGGTCCGTAAGTAAGTCCCATAATTGCCAAGCCAATACACAGGAAAATAAATACAATCCACGTGCTGCCTGAAGCAAGCATATCGGCAAAGAATAAGCCAAAAATTGCAGAGACGATGCACACCGCAATAGAGGTAGTTTTACGTCCAAATTTTTCGGCTAAAACGGCTGAGAGGGGAATAAATGCGGCAAAACACAATGTGGCTAGTAGTTGAAGTTTTAAGAATTCTTCACGTGAATAACCCAGTTGTTTAGTGCCCCATTGCAAGGCAAATACTGTAGTCAGATAAAACACCACAAAGGTACAAATTGCAGCGATTGTTCCGAGCACTAACATTTTAGCGTGTTTTTTAAAGACCTGAATAAATGGCACATTGACTTCTTTTTGTTTATTCAACACTTTTTGGAAGGCAGGCGTTTCATGCAGTTTTAAGCGAATCCATAAACCGACAATCACCAATAAGGCACTCGAAATAAACGGGATGCGCCAGCCCCATGTCATAAAGTCTTGCTCAGACATCAGCGCACCTAAAATAAGGAATGAACCTGTGGCAAGAATAAAACCAATCGGAGCGCCCAATTGTGGGAACATGCCATACCAAGCACGTTTACCTTCAGGGGCATTTTCTGTGGCTAACAGTACTGCTCCCGACCATTCACCGCCCAAGCCTAAACCTTGCCCTAAGCGACACAACGCCAACAGTAATGGCGCGATAATCCCAATTTGTGCATACGTCGGCAGTAAACCAATACAGACTGTAGAAATTCCCATGGTCAATAATGCCGCGACCAAAGTGGCTTTGCGTCCAATCCGATCTCCTAAATGTCCAAATAAAGCTGCGCCAATTGGACGGGCGATAAAGGCAATTGCAAAGGTGGCGAGAGATTGAATGGTTGCCGTCATTGGGTCAGTACTGGTCGGAAAGAACAGATACGGGAAAATAATGACTGCCGCAGTGGCGTAGATATAAAAGTCAAAAAACTCGATGGTGGTACCGACCAAGCTTGCAGTCAGTACTCGAAATTTAGAATTTTGAGTCGGCTGTTCAGCGGCAGCAGTAGATGAAGATGCCATACAGGACCTTATGTAAAGTGAATTTTAAATGAAAGTGCAATTTGGCACAGACCGCACTGGCAGAAAAATAGTAGATACTTCTTGTAGTTATACTTTTTTGAACAAGAAGTCGGTTACAAAACTGCATCCATGAACACCATTCAAATCTGACCGTTTTATCTGTAAAGCATGAATGATATTCAGCGTGATTAAATCACATACAGATAAATTGCCAAAAAGTGTGCGCCCGCACCAATAAGGACAAATACATGCCAAATTGCGTGGGTATATCTTACGTGTTTTAAGGCATAAAACAATGCACCCACGGTGTAGGCAATCCCGCCAATCAACAAAAAGGTCAGGGCTTGGCTGCTTAAATAGGCTTGCATATCGTCCATGACTAGAACGGCTAACCAACCCATCACCAAGTAGGCAATTAAAGAAATTTTATGAAAACGGTTGATGAATACCAGTTTAAATAGGGTGCCAATCAGGGCAATAATCCACAGAGCTATTAACAAATATTGCGCTTTTTGCGTAGGAATGGCGATGGATAAAAACGGGGTATAAGTACCTGCAATTAAATAATAAATTGCGGTGTGATCTAGCTTTTTATAAAAATAACGACGGTCTGCTGCGGTTGCCATGTGGTACAGCATTGAAGCAGAAAAAAGCAGTACCATGCTTATTGCATAGGCCCACAAACCTAGCCATTGCCCTGTATTTAAATATGCACCTTTAATGATTAAAAGAATACCTGCAATGAAAGCCAAAGCCGCACCAACACCATGACTCAGATAGTTAATCCGTTCTTCTTGCAGGTCATAATCAGGCACTAAAGGGGCGTTTAATTTCATGGCAAATCTGCTTTAATTTCCTTAATTATACAACTGTATCGTAATTCAATTTTGCTTTTAGGGTAATAACAATTAAACTTGAATTGTAATTTTTTCAGGTTTTTATTATGTCGACTTTGGCTTCTCCCTCTGTGCAGGAACAACAATTCTTAGAGGCTTTTCAGCAAGCCATTGATACACAAAAGCTTGATCGTGTGGTGCTGAGTCAATATAAAGGTGAACTGGAACAATTAGAAAAAATCACCTTGCGGGTGATTCAGCTGAATCAAGACACTGTTTTAACTTGTTTGTATCGCCATAAAACGCAGGATATCACCAAAAACTATCCTTTGGCAGAAGCGCAGATGCAATTGAGTCACTTATTGGCAGATTGTAAACAGGCCAATTTATTTATGACTGATCAGGAAATTCAGCTCAAAAAGAACAAAAAGAAAGCCATGCTCAGCATTAGTAAAACAGCACCGACTATAGCGAAACCGAAAGAACCGCAAGGACATGACCGAGAAAAGCAGCGTTATGTCGATCAATCCAGCCCATTTTTACAACACTTGGGGATTAGCGATGCCAAAGCGCGAATTATTCCGAGCATGGCGCGTAAATGGAAACAGATTAATAAATTTATTGAAATTTTTTCGGGTGCCTTGGCGCAAATCAAAATTTCGGAAAATACCTTGCGCGTGGTGGATTTTGGTTCAGGCAAAGGCTATTTAACTTTTGCGCTCTATGACTATTTGCAAAAGCAGCAATTTATTCCCTTTGTGACTGGGGTGGAACTAAACCCGAAAATGGTTGAGTTTTGTCAGTCGGTGGCGAGTGCTTCAGACTTTCAGCAGCTAGATTTTTTTCAGGGCGATGTGCGCACCTATCAGCCAGAACATTTAGATGTAATGATTGCTTTGCATGCCTGTGATGTCGCCACCGATTTTGCAATTCATACTGGTATTCGCCTGAATGCACAAATGATTATGTGCGCGCCGTGTTGCCATAAAGAGTTGCGTCCACAATTACAAAGCCCAAGCGTGTTGCAACCGATGCTGCAATTTGGCATTCATGCAGGGCAACAGGCGGAAATGTTAACCGATACCATCCGCGCTTTATTGCTCAAAGCCTATGGTTATGACACCAAAGTTTTTGAGTTTGTCGCTTTAGAACACACCAGTAAAAACAAAATGATTTTGGCAACCAAACGTCAAAATTGGAGTGAACCTGATCAAGCAGTTTTGGCACAAATTCGTGATTTAAAAACCATGTACGGTATTCAAAAACATTCTTTGGAGTTGTTGTTGAACGATCAGTGGGATCAACAGGGCATTGGTTCTAAGTGCTAAGCAAGATGGAACAGGATATAAAGATGCAAGATTATGAAATTCAATCGGGCACTTGGACACAATTTGCTGCAGAGGCCAAATCTATTCGTGAGCAAGTCTTTATTCAGGAACAGCGAATTGCGCCTGAAGATGAGTGGGATGCACAAGATGCAGTTGCCTTGCATTTTGTGGTCTATGCAACTGGACAGGCGATTGCAACAGCACGTTTACTGGAAAATCACAGTATTGGACGGGTCGCAGTGTTGAAATCACAGCGCGGTTTAGGTGTGGGACGTGTTTTAATGCAGCATATTATTCAGGTGGCAAAGCAGCAGCAACGTCCGTGGGTCAAGTTGTCTGCGCAGGAACACGCGATTCCGTTTTATCAAAGTTTGAGTTTTCAGGTTGAGGGTGAGTCGTATTTAGATTGTGGTATTCCGCATGTAGATATGCGATTGATATTTTAAATGAATTGTCGATAGTCCTGATTTTAATCGTGCAAAATAAAAATCGCCATGATGGAATGTGATCATGGCGATTTCTTTTTATAAACTGTATGAACAGAGCCGCTAGCGCATATTAATGTCCATGTGCGGGTGCTGGCTCATGGTTTTCAGGCATATTGGCATGTTCTGTTTCAGTCATACCGTGTGCATCTGCAGTTTCAGCAGCCAAAGCTTCACGTGCTTCACGATCTGCTTGTGCTTTTGCCAATGCTTCTTGTGACATAGCTGGCGCATTTTTAAAGGCGTGTTGCTGAGTATTCTGCTTTTGTTGCTGGCTAGGCATGTAGTCAGGTTCATTCGTGACCGCTAACCAGAAAATAAACATGAAAATTCCACCCAAAATACAGAAAATAAAGAGTGCTTTCCAACCCCAAGGTGATTTTTCAGGAGTAAGGCGTTCGGTCATGTGCATCTACCCAATTTGAATCTAAATCTTAAAATTATGTAACTTTATAACATAAAATGCATGAAAAACGGATTAAATTCTATTTATGCAGGGATATTCATTGTAATTTTGAGCAAATAAAAAGAGGGATGATATATCCCTCCCAGATTGCTTTAAATTTAAAGTTTAGCTTTAAATGCTTTTAGCACCTGCAGCAACACGATCTTGCAAGATTTTAGGTGGGGTAAAACGCTCGCCATATTCAGCAGTAAGTTGCTGTGCTCGTGCCAAAGCCTGTGTTAAACCATATTGATTCAAAAATTGTAAAGCACCACCTGTCCATGCAGGAAAACCAATGCCAAAAATGGAACCCACATTGGCATCAATGACAGATTCTAAAACACCTTCTTCCAAGCAACGTAAGCTGTCCAGTGCTTGTACAAATAAGAAACGGTTAATCATCTCTTGTTCAGCGATTTCGGTATTTTGATACCAATGGCTTAACCCCGACCAAAGCTGTTTTTTACCCTGTTCAGGATAGTCATAAAAGCCTGCACCTGCAGCTTTGCCTTTACGCGAGAATTGATGAATCATGGTTTGAATGACTTCATCTGCACTCGACAGTGGTCGGTCTTTCCCTTCGGCTTGCAGCGCCTTACGTGCTTCCTGTGCCACGTGTTCAGATAAGGTTAAAGATACTTCATCCTGAATAGCAAGTGGGCCAACAGGCATACCTGCTTTTAAAGCTGCCATTTCAATTTTGGCAGGATGTACGCCTTCTGCCAGTAAGCGCAAGCCTTCCTGCACAAAAGTGCCAAACACCCGACTGGTAAAAAAGCCACGTCTGTCATTGACTACAATCGGTGTTTTACCAATGTGTTGCACAAAGTCATATGCTTTTGCCAAAGTATCGGCAGAGGTGTTTTTTCCTTTAATGATTTCTACCAACGGCATTTTATCGACAGGACTAAAGAAATGCAGTCCAATAAAGCGCTGTTGATCTTGCGCAGCTTGGGCAAGCCCGCTTATTGGCAAAGTTGAGGTATTGGATGCCATCACACCTTGTTCTGCCAGAAAAACTTCGGCTTCTTGTGTGACTTGCGCCTTGAGTTGAGGATTTTCAAATACCGCCTCAATAATCAAATCACAGCCTTGTAAATCGGCAGCCTGTGCCGTTGGATGAATATTGGCTAAGACTTGTGCTGCTCGCTCTGCACTTATACGACCTTGCGATACTTGTTTATCCAATAGTTTTTGACTGTAAGCTTTGCCTTTTTCAGCTTGTTCGATGGATACATCTTTCAGAACAACCGCAATGCCTTTGCTTGCTGTGGCATAAGCAATGCCTGCGCCCATCATGCCTGCACCTAAAATGCCGACTTTTTGAGTTTGATGCGGTGCAATGCCTTGCGGACGGCCACTGCCCGATTTAATCGCATTCAGCCCATGCCAAAAGGTGCCAATCATATTTTTAGAAATTTGACCTGTTGCGAGCTGGGTAAAATAGCGAGATTCAATGCGTAAGGCTGTATCGACATCAACCTGCGCACCTTCTACTGCTGCACTCAAAATTGCTTCAGGCGCAGGGTAACAGCCTTTGGTTTTGTCGCGTAGCATGGCAGGAGCAATGGAAAGCATTTGCGCGACAGCAGGTGTAGATGGTGTTCCCCCAGGGATTTTATAGCCTTTGACATCAAATACTTGTTGTGATTGAGGATGTGCAAGAATCCAGTCTTGGGCTTTGCTGAGTAATTCTGTTTCATTTTCAGCAAGATCATGGATTAAACCTAAACTTTGTGCTTTTTCCACACTCAGCTGTTTGCCTTCCATCAACAGCGGCAGGGCAGTTTGTAAACCCAATAAACGTACCATCCGCACAATACCACCGCCACCAGGCAATAAACCTAAAGTCACTTCGGGTAAACCAAACTTGGTTTTTGCATCACGAATTGCAATACGATGATGACAGCACAGAGCAAGTTCCCATCCGCCGCCGAGTGCCGTGCCATTTAAGGCAGCTACCACAGGAATACCACGGGTTTCAATATAACGCAGCTGTGCTTTTAGGTTTTCAATCATCTGAAAAAATGAGCTGGCATGCTCAGGCTGTACTTGAATCAACTCATCTAAGTCACCGCCTGCAAAAAAGGTTTTTTTCGCAGAGGCGAAAATGATTCCCGCCACTTGTTCGTCTGCTTTTAACTTTTGTACCACTTGCGCTAATGCATCTCTAAAGTCAGCATTCATGGTGTTGGCAGATTGATTTGGTGAGTCAAAGGTTAGAATGACAATGTTATCGGCATTTTTATAATAGTGAATGGCGCTCATTTTTATACTCCTTATACTCGCTCAATAATGGTGGCAATTCCCATCCCACCGCCTACACATAATGTAGCCATGCCGCGTTTTTTATCTTGTCGTTCTAGCTCGTCCAGTAAGGTGCCTAAAATCATGGCACCTGTAGCGCCAAGTGGATGACCCAAGGCAATAGCACCACCATTCACATTGACTTTGGCGGGATCAACCTGAAGTTCTGTAATAAAACGCAGAACCACGGCTGCAAAGGCTTCATTGACTTCAAACAGATCAATATCTTCAATGTTCAGTCCTGCTTTGGCTAAGGCTTTGCGTGCTGCAGGCGCGGGTCCTGTGAGCATAATGGCAGGGTCTGTGCCAACCAGTGCGGTAGCAAGCACTTTGGCGCGTGGTTTTAAGTTGTGTTGTTGTACCGCTTGTTCCGATGCAATCAAGACCAATGCCGCGCCATCAACAATACCTGATGAATTGCCTGCATGATGCACATGATTGACTTGTCCTGCTTCAGGATATTTTTGCAGGGCAATCGCATCAAAACCCATTTGTCCCATATTGGCAAAACTCGGCTTGAGCTGTGCCAAGCTTTCAGCCGTGGTCTGTGGTTTGATAAATTCATCTTGTGCCAAAATCACCACACCTGCCTGATCTTTGACAGGTACAATCGAGCGCTCGAAATGTCCCTGTGCTTGTGCTGCTGCGGCTTTGTGCTGTGATGCTGCTGCAAATTGATCGACTTCTGTACGGCTATAGCCATCGAGTGTGGCAATTAAGTCAGCGCCAATACCTTGTGGAATAAAGTCACAAGCCATATTGGTTTCAGGGTCGAATGCCCAAGCACCACCATCGGAACCCATTGCCACGCGTGACATAGATTCCACACCACCTGCAACGATTAAATCTTCCCAACCCGAACGAACTTTTTGCGCTGCGAGGTTCACGGCTTCTAAACCTGAGGCACAAAAGCGGTTGATTTGTACGCCTGCGACGTCATTGTCCCAACCTGCGGCAATCGCTGCGGTTTTGGCAATATCTGCACCCTGATCGCCAATAGGTGTGACACAACCCAAAACAATATCGTCTACTTGTGAGGTGTCTAGGTTGTGTCGTTGTTGCAATTCATTCAATAAGGTTGTGAGTAGGCGAATGGGTTTAACTTCGTGTAATGCGCCATCTTTTTTTCCTTTGCCGCGCGGAGTGCGAATAGCATCAATGATGTAGGCCTCGCTCATAATCAATCCCTTGTCGATAGTTTTCTTTATGATTGCTTTTGAGTGTAATCTGAAAATTTTGAAGTGCAATGACGAGAACGGTACAGGTCAGTGAGGTTTTTTGCTAATTGGGATGACGCAGTAATTTGGCAGAAAGATTGAAACTATAATAGAGCGATAAAAAAAGCCCTTGCGGTGTGCAAGGGCAATCGATTGGAATTACGAGTTATTGTGAATTGTCGATTCTAAATTAATGATAACCGTGCAACTGACGGTATAAACCAGGTGTGACGCCAGTCCACTTTTTGAAAGCACGGTGGAAAGTACTGGTTTCGCTAAAGCCAACTTGTTGTGCCACATCTTCAAGGGTAAGTTCAGGATTCAGCAATAGGTGAATCGCGGCATCACGGCGTAATGCATCTTTTACCCCTTGATAGCTTTTACCTTCTGCAGCCAAACGACGACGCAAGGTTTGTGGCGATAGGTACAGCATGGATGCAACATCGTTCAAGGTTGGCATTTCTTCGCCAATTTGGCTCTTTAACACGTCACGAATACGCGAAGTTAAAGAATTGGTGTTTTTGAATTTCACCAACAATTGCGCAGGCGCGGTTTTTAAGAATTCGTCTAAGGTTTCTTGGGTTTGACGAATTGGTAAATCCAAGTAGTCGGCAGCAAAGGTAATTTCGGTGCGTGGCATGTCAAATTGCATGACAGGCGCAAAGAACAGCGCATCGTATTCATCTGCATGTGCAGGACGTGGATAGCCAAAATGTACGCGCTCCAAAGGCAGGCGACGTTCAATCAGCCAAGATGCCAAGCCGTGCCAAATCATCAACATACTTTCAGTAATAAAGTGATCAGGATCCATAGCTTGTGGAATAGATGGTACCAAACGTGCTTCGTGTTTATCACGTTCTAAGGTAACCGACCAATCATCACCAAACAGTTTGTAGAATTGCGAAGAGAGTTCTAAGGCATCGCCCAGTGTTTTGGCGTGAATTACCAATTGGCACATGATCGCGAATGTACCCAAACGACGTGGCTGAGAATCAAAACCCACGTGTTCGTCTTGGGTCACCATCCACAACATTTTAATAAAGCGAGTATATTGTTCAGGTGAAATACGTGCTTTCGGTTGGCGCAGAAGTTCTGCCTCAATACCGACATGAGATAATAAGGTTTCGACATCCATGCCGAGTCGCTTAACACCCGTGAGCGCTGCATTTACAAAATGGATACTAATGGTATCTCTGCTCATGTTAAATCCTTCAGTCTCTTTTGTATTCACGTAAGCTTGACCTAAATGACGCTAAAAATTGAAATTGGCAATTTACAATACCAATTTTACTTATTTTACATAATAAATTGCCGAAATGATCAAGGTAAATGGCTGAACATGACATTGTGTTACAGTTTTGCTGTTTATAAGATGAACGGAAAATCAGTAAAAATCGAGTAATCACAACAATGACACATGCACTGAGCGGTTTAAAAGTTTTAGATTTTTCTACCTTATTGCCCGGCCCTTTTGCCAGTTTGTATTTGGCGGATATGGGTGCAGAGGTGATTCATATTGAATCAGCAACCCGTCCTGACTTAATTCGTTTATTTCCGCCCTATGCCAATGGACAAGCGACTTCGCACAGTTATTTGAATCGGAATAAACAGTCAATTACTTTGGATTTAAAATCCCCCGAAAGTATTCAGCTTATTCACGATAAAATTGCCGAATTCGATATTGTATTGGAACAGTTTAGACCAGGCGTGATGCAGCGTTTAGGGCTGGACTATGCCAGCTTGGCAAAAATTAATCCGCGACTGATCTATTGTTCCATCACAGGTTATGGACAAACAGGCGATTATCAACAAAGGGCAGGACATGACATCAACTATTTAGCCTTGTCTGGCATTGCGGGGCATAGTGGACGGCAAGCGGGTGGGCCGCCACCGCTCGGGATTCAAGTGGCCGATGTAGCAGGTGGATCATTGCATGCTTTGGTGGCGATTTTAAGTGCAGTGATAGAACGTCAGCGCAGTGGTTTAGGGCAGTATATTGATATTTCGATGACCGATTGCGCTGCGACTTTAAACAATATGGCCGCTTCAGCAGTTTTGGCGGCACAGGTTCCTCAATATGCTGAGCAATCTTACTTAAATGGTGGCACCTATTATGACTATTATGAAACAGCAGATGGCCGTTATCTTTCAGTCGGTAGTTTAGAGCCGCAGTTTATGCAGGGTTTGGCACAGATTTTAAACTTACCGATACTTTTGGAAAAAGGGGCATCTTTAGATCCGCAAGAGCGCTTGCAAGTCAAACACGCTATTCAAGATAAAATTAAAACACAAAGTTTTGCCACATGGCAGCAGGTATTCGCGCAATATGATGTCTGCGTTGAACCTGTATTCACTTTAGATGAAGCCTTACATTCACCTTTGGCACAGCAACGCGGTTGGACAGTAGAAGTTCCTATTCAGCAGAATGCCGAAAAAACTGAAACTCAGTTGGCGTGTCCAATTAAATTTTCACGTTCTCAAATGCGTTACGATTATATCGGGCAGGCTTTGGGCGCAGGGCAGTGGTCATCTCAGACTAAAAATCAGGATGAAGATGAAGCCAAGTCGTAATTTCAGGTAATCAATAATAGATCGAATAGATGCTATAGCATAAAAAGTGCTAAAGCATGCATTATTTTGTGATAGCTATGTAAAAGGTCTGGAAATTTCGGCAAAGGCTTGCAGGCTGTGCCATTGCAATGTCTTATCAATAAAATCGCTAAGAAATATGTAAAAAACACATTTTGTTGATAGATTGAATCTCGCTATGCTGTCAGCCGTGATAATAGAAATGACTAGCTGTACGCCATGTATTTATATACTGATTTCGATCAGCAACTGATTAATGAACGTGTTGCACAGTTCCGTGACCAAACGGAACGTTATTTAGCAGGCAAATTGACTGAAGACGAATATCGTCCATTACGTCTGCAAAATGGTTTGTATGTACAACGCTATGCGCCAATGTTGCGTATTGCTGTGCCTTACGGTCTGATGAACTCTAAGCAGTTGCGTAAAGTGGCGCAGCTGGCCAAAGACTATGACCGTGGTTATGCACACGTATCAACACGTCAAAATATTCAGTTTAACTGGCCTGCACTTGAAAATGTGCCAGATATGCTAGCTGAGCTTGCAACAGTACAAATGCATGCTATTCAAACCTCAGGCAACTGTATTCGTAACACCACCACAGACCAATATGCAGGCGTTGTGGCAGGTGAAATTGCCGACCCTCGTCCGACTTGTGAATTAATTCGTCAGTGGTCTACCTTCCATCCTGAATTTGCATTCTTGCCACGTAAGTTCAAAATTGCTGTTTCAGCACTTGAAGAAGTGGATCGTGCAGCGACTGCGTTTCACGACATTGGCGTATATATTGTTAAAAATGCGGCAGGTGAAACGGGTTACCAAATTAAAGTGGGTGGTGGTTTAGGCCGTACGCCAATTATTGGTAGTGTGATTCGTGAATTCTTGCCACGTGAAGATTTGATTGCTTATTTAGAAGCAGTATTGCGTGTATATAACTTACACGGTCGCCGTGACAATAAATATAAAGCACGTATCAAGATTTTGGTAAAAGCGTTAACGCCAACAGTATTTGCAGAAAAAGTTGAAGCTGAGTTTGCACATACAGTGAAAACTTTAAAAATTGATGCAGAAACTTTGCAGAAAATGGATGAAAACTTCACGCCATTTGCTTATCAAAACTATGCCGATGAAGATTTTAGCGAACTGTTTGCACAGTATCCAAAATTCAAACAATGGTTCAACATCAATACCAATGCACATAAAGTGCAGGGTTACCGCATTGTCACGATTTCTTTAAAACGTGCGGGTATTGCACCAGGTGATATGAGCACCGAAGAAATGAATTTGATTGCAGACTTGGCCGATCAATATACCTTTGGTGAGTTGCGTACCACGCATGAGCAAAATATTGCTTTGGTAGATGTGCCACAAAAAGACCTGTTTGCATTGTGGCAAGTGTTAGATGCTAACAACTTGGCGCGTGCGCATATTGGCTTTATTACCGATATTATTTGCTGCCCAGGCGGTGATTTCTGCTCGCTTGCTAACGCAAAATCAATTCCAATTTCAGAAGCGATTTCACGCCGTTTTGATGATCTAGATACCATCTACAACCTTGGTAAATTGGATTTGAATATTTCGGGCTGTATGAATGCGTGTGGTCACCACCACGTGGGGAATATCGGAATTTTAGGTGTTGATAAAAAAGGCGCAGAATTCTACCAAATTACCCTGGGTGGTCATGCCGATCATGACGCTTCAATTGGCGATATTTTAGGGCCATCATTTGCTGCTGAAGTGATTCCAGATGTCGTGGAAGAAATTTTAAATACCTATTTAGACTTGCGTACCGAGGGTGAAGATTTTATCGACACTTATCGTCGTGTCGGCATCCAGCCATTTAAGGAGCGTGCTTATGCTTAATACCGCACTGCCTGTGCTCGCAAAAGATGGCACGATTGCAGAAAATACTTATCAAGTGATTGCTGAAGATGCTGCATTACCTCAAGGTGATGTAGTGTTAAGCGTTGAGCAACTTGATCAGTTGGCGCAAGTTTCAGGTAAAAAAGCGTTGTATCTCACCGTAGATGCTTCTCCAGAAAACCACGAATTTCCGCTTGCTGAACTAGATGCGATTTTTATTGAATTCGCTGGTTTTAATGATGGTCGTGGTTATTCATTTGCAGCGTTATTGCGCCGTCAAGGCTTTCAGGGTGAACTTCGCGCAGTCGGTGATGTCTTTAAAGACGTCTTAAATTATATGAAGCGTGCAGGTTTCGATACTTTCGTGATTAAAGAAGGTAAAGATGTGCAAGAAGCTGCAGCAGGTTTGGCGGACTTTACCCATCCTTATCAAGCTTCTACCGCAGTGCCAAAACCAAATTATCAAACAGGTGCGTAATATATTGATGATGGATTTCATCGAAATGTAGATAGATTTTATCGAAATATCGCGGTTCACACATTTACAAACAGCCTGCCATGTGCAGGCTTTTTGTTTGCCTTAAAATGATCAAACGGCTTGTTTTATCGCACTTCTTAATGATTTAATTTACCGCAAAGTGCTGTAGTATAAGCACGCTGATGTAGCATCGCAGTCTTATGTAGGCGTTATTTTTACATTATCAAAAATCAATCAAGACGATAATTTGATGTGATTATCCTCTGATTTATTTTTCAATTTTTTCATGATGAAGTGATTTGTCTTTATGCAAAATTCTATCCGTATTGGTATTGCTGGTTATGGCAACTTAGGTCGTGGTGTTGAAACGGCGATTCATAAAAACCCAGATTTACAATTGGTGGGTATTTTTACCCGTCGTGCGCCTGAAAGCGTTTCACCATGTTTTGCTGAAACAGCAGTGTTTCACATGGATTCATTGTCAGATTTTCAAGACAAAATTGATGTGCTGATTTTATGTGGTGGTTCAAAAGACGACTTGCCACAACAAGGTCCAGTACTGGCGAGCCAATTTAATATTGTCGATAGTTTCGATACGCATGCACGTATTCCTGAATATTATGCATCTGTAGATGCACCTGCGACAGCGAACAAGAAAACTGCACTCATCTCAATTGGTTGGGATCCAGGCATGTTCTCGATTAATCGTTTATTTGGTGAAGCGTTGTTACCAGATGGTGAAACCTATACTTTTTGGGGTAAAGGTTTAAGTCAGGGTCACTCAGATGCCATTCGTCGTGTTGATGGTGTAAAAGCAGGTGTGCAATATACCATTCCATCGAATGATGCCATTGAACAAGTGCGTAGCGGTGCGCGTCCTGTATTAAGCACCAAAGATAAACATACTCGTGAATGTTATGTCGTACTTGCAGAAGGTGCCGATGCTGCTGCGGTAGAGCAAGCGATTGTGACCATGCCAGATTATTTCGCTGACTACAACACAACCGTAAATTTCATTGATGAAGCGACTTTAGCCAAAGATCACCAACGCATGCCACATGGTGGTTTTGTCATTCGCAGTGGTAATACCAGCGATGAACAAAAACAAGTGCTTGAATTCTCATTGAAGTTAGACAGCAATCCTGAGTTTACCGCGAGTATTTTGGTGGCTTATGCACGTGCTTGCTATCGTTTAAACCAAATGCAGCAATATGGTGCAAAAACTGCTTATGATGTTGCGCCAGGTTTATTGTCAATGAAATCGCCTGAACAGTTGCGTGCAGAATTGCTCTAAACTTTTTAAAGTTATAAGCAAAAAGACGAATCAATGATTCGTCTTTTTACTTTTTGAATAAAGAAGGGTTAGGGAATGACTTTATTCAATCTACCTCAATCCCTCTTTACGAAATAGGGGTTGCAAGGCACTTAAAGTAATTCAATCGCGACCGCAGTTGCTTCACCACCACCAATACAGAGAGCAGCCACACCACGCTTGCCACCTGTACGTTTAAGCGCATGAATCAAAGTTAGGATAATACGTGAACCTGTAGAACCCACAGGATGCCCAAGCGCACATGCACCACCGTTGATATTCACTTTTTCAGGATCAAGCTTGAACTCATCCATTGGGCACATGGTGACCATGGCAAAAGCTTCATTAATTTCCCATAAATCTACATCTGCAACTTGCCAACCCGCTTTATCCAATACTTTTTGAATCGCAGCAACAGGGGCGATGGTGAACTCAGATGGGTGTTGTGAATTGGTGGCATAAGCCACAATTTTTGCTAATGGTTGTAAACCTTTATTTGCTGCATTTTCTGCAGACGTTAGGACTAAGGCTGAAGCACCATCTGAAATTGAGCTGGCATTGGCTGCGGTAATCGTGCCATCTTTGGCAAAAGCTGGACGAAGGGTTGGGATTTTTTCAATATTGGCATTAAACGGTTGTTCGTCTTTATCGACAACCACGTCACCTTTACGTGTTGAAACATGTACAGGCACAATTTCATCGACAAAATAGCCTTCATTTACGGCAGTTTGCGCGCGTTTGAGAGAGCGAATCGCAAAATCATCCATTTGTTCACGGGTATAGCCTTTGCTATTGGCCATATCTTGTGCGAATGAGCCCATTAAACGCCCTGTTTCTGCATCTTCTAAGCCATCTAAGAACATGTGATCTTTCACCTCACCGTGTCCCATGCGGTAACCTGCACGTGCTTTAGTCAGAATATAAGGTGCATTACTCATCGACTCCATGCCACCTGCAACAATGATGGAAGCAGAACCTGCTTTAATTGCATCGGCAGCTTGCATGACAGCTTTCATGCCCGAACCACACAGTTTATTGATGGTCACTGCACCTGTTGAATCTGGTAAACCTGCTTGACGCATAGCTTGACGTGCAGGACCTTGTTTTAGGCCAGCAGGCAAAACACAGCCCATAATGACTTCTTCGATATCTGTGGGTTGCAGACCTGCGCGTTGAATTGCGGCTTGAATACTTGCTGCACCCAGCTCAGGTGCAGTCAGTGTGGCTAAACTGCCCTGAAAACCACCCATGGCAGTACGAGCGCCATTCACAATCACGATATCAGTCATTTATATTCTCCAAATTGTTCTGTGCATTGTTATGCTGATGTATGGGTATGCGATACCTTGCCTCAGCAGTATAGGCAAAAAATCATGAGAATAAAGTGACAGCGAGTACCGAACTTTAGACTACTAAGTTAACATTCTGAAGTAAATTCTGTTCGAGTGATGCCCATTTTATTCAGTACCAAACGGTGATTCGATACCGTGGATGAACAATAGAAAAAGCTGCCATTTGAACCGATTGGGAGTCCTTGTTGTGCATTAAAAGTCACACTAGGAATGTTTAAAGTTCCACGCCAATCCAGAGTTCCGTATTTAAGTGCAGTTTTTTCTGTATAAATAATGTATTCATTTTCATCAATTTGGCGGTTCCGATCGCGATCCATAAAGATCAAAAATCCAGTATTCCAGTTTTGCTTGCTACATTGAACAAAGTTTTGCGTAGGACAAATCACCACATTGCTGTGGTGGGTGAGGGCATGGGAGCGTGCTATTTTTAGGCTAGACAGCAATGAGTACTGAATTCGTTTGAGTTCTTGTTCTGCCATCAGCTGATGAAAATAGGGCAGGGCAACCATGATTAAAATCGCACTAATCGCTAACGTGACGATCAATTCAAACAGCGTGAAGCCATTTTTGCTTATATTCGACATAAGTCTATACCTGTTATTGTTATGTTTTTTTATGATTAATTTGAGTAATTTGTTGTTTTATAGCACTTTATGTGTTGTATAATAATTACTAAACAACTTTTCGTGAAAGTGTTAGAATAAACCGCAAGAAAGATAGGCTATTCGCACCAAATAATTGAGTAGAAAGTTACCGAATTACAACGGAAATTGTAAGTAATTTTGTCAATAATTTACTTGATTAAAATTATCAAGCACTTGGAAAAGTAAAAAAGTGTTTGTATGATTCAATGTGACTAGCTTAAAAATAATACTGGGGTATAAGAAAGCCTATCTCAGGGTAGTCGAAAATTTAAGCTTGAGCTTGAACAACAATTGTTATCTCTGGAGGATAAATCCATGAAAATGAGTCGTATTGCATTAGCAATGCTCGTAGCTGCTCCTTTAGCTGCTGCAAACGCGGGCGTAACTGTTACCCCATTAATGCTTGGTTACACATTCCAAGACACTCAACACAACAATGACAAGCTAACAGATGGTCCAGAATTACAGGACGATTTATTTGTTGGTGCAGCACTTGGTGTTGAACTTACTCCTTGGTTAGGTTTCGAAGCTGAATATAGCCAAGTTAAAGGTGATGTAGACGGTGCTGGTGCGGGTGCTGAGTATAAAGCTCAAAATATTGCTGGTAACTTCTATGCAACTTCTGACTTGATCACTAAAAACTACGATAGCAAAATCAAGCCATACGTACTTTTAGGTGCTGGTCATTATAAATACTCGCCAGAAGGCTCTATTGCTGATGGTGAAGATATTGAAGGTACTTTAGGTAATGCTGGTGTTGGTGCGTTCTTCCGTTTGAACGATGCTTTATCTCTTCGTACAGAAGCACGTGGTACTTACCACTTTGACGAAAAATTCTGGAACTACACAGCTTTAGCTGGTCTTAACGTAGTTCTTGGCGGTCACTTGAAGCCAGCTGCTCCTGTAGTAGAAGTTGCTCCAGTTGAAACAGTTGCTCCAGTTCAACCAGCTCCACAAGAGTTGACTGAAGACTTGAACATGGAACTTCGTGTGTTCTTTGATACTAACAAATCAAACATCAAAGATCAGTACAAGCCAGAAATCGCTAAAGTTGCTGAGAAGTTAGTTGAATATCCAAATGCTACTGCTCGCATCGAAGGTCACACTGATAACACTGGTCCACGTGCATTGAACGAACGTTTATCTTTAGCGCGTGCGAACTCTGTTAAATCTTCACTTGTAAATGAATACAATGTAGATCCAGCTCGTTTGTCTACTCAAGGTTTCGCTTGGGATCAACCGATTGCTGACAACAACACTAAAGAAGGTCGTGCTATGAACCGTCGTGTATTCGCGACGATCACTGGCAGCCGTACAGTGACTGTTGAACAACAAGCTCAATAATTTGAGTTAAGTTGAAAAAACGACTCTTCGGAGTCGTTTTTTTATACTTCTTTTTTTATGAGGTGTTTGGATTAAAGAGTGCCTGAAATAATTTACATTCAATACGTTTAAAAAATATTGTAAAAGTATGATTTTTAGAATAAAGAGTAAATAAGGTAGAGGCTGATGGTGCTTAATATTTCGGTCTGTTGACTCGTAAACTTAGTCGAATTTTTATACCAAGTTTATCGTCAATTCATTAAAAAACTCCAAAGCGTCGTCGCAGATCAAATTTTGAAACAAGATATATGTACTGAATGTCTATCAGTCGATCAAGTCGTTGTTTAGCGATTATAAAATCAACATTGAGCAGTCTGTGGCGTGATCTCTCGCCGTAATAATGATAACAAAATATGTTGTAAATCGAATTTGGTTTAAATTTATCCTAAAAAAACAGCCAAATGTTGGCTGTTTTTTTGAACCTTAGCTTCTTAAATGAAGTGAAATAGAAGAAGAACTTTTTTAGTCATGATCAGGGTGTAGTGGTTTCACATCCATATCCTGGTATGCAATCAGTTTGGTTTTGTGTTTCCATTTATAGCCTAACCAAATGACCAAGAACAAAAGAATACCAATATAAGTCGATAAAACTGCGAGCCATTCACCTTCGAGAACTGCTTGGTAGTTTTGCCCTAACACGACAATTGCACACAAAATAAAGGCAAACCATGGCGCAAAAGGAAAAAATTTAGCGCGGTAATCTAAATCTTCAAGTTTGTAGCCTTGTGCCAAATAGCCTTTACGGAAGCGATAATGCGATACAGCAATTCCGAGCCAAACGATAAAACCACACATGCCTGACATATTCAGAAGCCAGTTAAATACTTGTTTTTCGCCAATAAATGTTGTTAAAAAACATAGTGCAGCGATTGCTGTTGTGGCATACAGTGCATTCATTGGGACGCCACGAGCATCCAAGCGGGCAAAAGCTTTTGGTGCACTGCCTTTACGTGCCATATCAAATAGCATACGGGTCGATGAATACATACCCGAGTTCCCTGCAGAAAGAATCGCAGTTAAAATCACCGCATTCATGACACTTGCAGCAAAGGCAAAGCCTGCTTGCTCATATAATAAAGTAAACGGAGAGAGCGCAATGTTATCGGTGGCGGCTGCTTGAAGTAAACGTGGGTCATCATAGGCGATTAAGGTACCAATAATAAAAATACACACGATATAAAACAACAAAATACGCCAGAAGATTTGTTTAATTGCAATTGGAATGGTTTTCTTTGGATTTTTAGATTCACCCGCTGCAACGCCCACCATTTCAGTCCCCTGAAATGAGAATCCTGCAATCATCGCCACACCAATTAAGGCAGACAATCCACCTACAAATGGTGCTTCGCCTTTGCTCCAATTGGCAAATGTCGAAACATCAGGGTTGAGCATGATTTTGACAATCATGAAAATACCAATGATGATGAAGGCGACAATCGCAAGGACTTTGACCAGTGAGAAGAAAAACTCTGATTCACCAAATCCTTTTACGGTTAATGCGTTAATTGCGAAAACTACCGCTAAAAACAAGGCACTCCAGTAAAAGCCAGGAATATCAGGAAACCAAAATTTCATGATGAACTGCACCGCAACCAATTCAAATGCCACGGTAATGGCCCAGTTGTACCAATAGTTCCAACCCAGTGCAAAACCAAAACCACCTTCGACATATTTACTGCCATAGGTAAAGAACGCGCCGGAAGTTGGATTATGCGTTGCAAGTTCGCCTAGACTGGTCATCAAAAAATAAATCATGACGCCAATTAGCGCATACGCAAGCAAGGCGCCACCAGGACCTGCATTGGCAATGGTCGCACCTGAAGCAAGAAATAAACCTGTACCAATTGAGCCACCAATGGCGATCATGTTTAAATGACGCGCACCGAGCTTACGCTGCAGTTTTCTACTGTTGTGTGAGTCGCTCATCCTACTTCCTTTGTATTTTTCTGTGTGCTGGCAAACAGCACTTTAAAGCCTTGTTGATCTGCCTTGATTGTGCATTGACCGAAACTTTGTTCAATTAAGAGTGGATAATTCAAAAAGCGATTAGCCACAATCCAAAGTTCACCACCCGATTTCAGGTGACGACGTGAGGTTTTACACAGATTTTCACTGGCATCGTAATGTGTGTGAATGCCTTGGTGGAACGGGGGGTTACTCACGATGGCATGCAAAAATAGCGGTGCATCCTCAATGCCTGTCACGGCTTTAATTTCAAGCTGTTGTGGATTGAGCTGATTTTTTTCAAACGTCATTTGCGTTGACGCTAAAGCAAAGGCATCGACATCTAAGGCAAAAATACGATTTTCAGGGTTAAGTTTGGCTAAGTAAGCACTGATCACACCCGCGCCACAGCCAAAATCTGCAATTTTTCCAGCAGTAACCTGATTCAAGTAAGGCAGTAATACAGCCGTGCCAACATCCAAGTGTTTTTGGCTAAATACACCCGGCAAGGCACAAATCTGTAAATCGCCTTTAGGTGTAGCAACTGTATAGTTTTTCGCCCAATCTGCTAAGGTTTTAGTTTGAACCTTGCAGTCTAAAATCAGCTGCCATAGTTGGCAGTGGCGGGCGCTATCTAGTTTGAGTGTTTTGCCATAAGGCTGTAACTGTTTGGCTGCGCGCTCAACCCCACCTTTCTTTTCGCCCACCAAAAATATGCTACTGCCCACTTTGAGTTGGGCCGCAACATTATGAATTAAATAATTCAGTAATTCTTTGGATTTGGGTACGAAAATAACTGCTTGATCAAACTCGGCAGCAGGAAACTCTGCACCAAAATGCACTTGAGCCTGCTGATTTTGAAAGTATTGATAGTCGTTGAAATTCCATGTCCAGACAGAGGCTTGGATTGAGTCACCCAATTCTGCGAGGAGTTGATCGGTTGGGGCATTGATCAGTAGAACACGACCAGACAAATAGTCATATTGTCTGAGTAAAACTTCGCTTTGGGGGTTCATGGTTCTCTCTCCAATAGAAAAACACTGTCTAAGTTCAGCTCAGACAGTGTTTTTTGGACATGCAATTACTTTTTAGTTTCAGGAAGCACAATATTTAAAATGAGTGCTGCAATACCGCCTGTGGCAACGCCTGAGCTGAAAATATTACGGAATAATTCAGGTAAGTGTTCCAAAATTTGTGGCACTTGTGCAACACCTAAGCCTAAGCCTAATGAAATTGCAATAATCAGCAAGGCACGACGATCTAAAGCGACACCTGAAAGAATATTGATTCCCGAAGCGGCAACGGCACCGAACATCACCATCACAGCACCACCCAACACGGCTTGAGGCACAGCCTGAATCACACCCGCGACTGCAGGAAGTAAACCTAAAATGATGAGTAGAGCAGCAATCCAGATACCGACATAACGGCTAGCAACACCTGTAAGTTGAATCACGCCATTGTTTTGGGCAAATACCGAACTTGGGAAGGTGTTGAAAATACCTGCCAAGAATGAGTTAACGCCATTTACCAATACACCGCCTTTAATGCGTTGCATCCACTGTGGGCCATCGACAGGTTGATTGGAGAGTTTAGAGGTCGCGGTAATATCACCAATGGCTTCCAGTGAAGTCACCAAATAAATAAATGCCAATGGAATGAATAAGCTCCAAGAGAAATCCAGTCCAAAATGCATCGGAGTCGGCACTTGTACCAGAGGGGCATCTTTCAGACCTGAAAAGTCGAGATGACCCATCATGCCTGCCATTGCATAACCAATCACCAAGGCAATTAAAATGGCAGAGCTTTTAATCCACGTGATATTGATGCGGTTCAAAATAATAATAATTGCCAAG
Organism: Acinetobacter sp. Swhac1; assembly: GCF_013390985.1. NCBI lineage: Bacteria > Pseudomonadati > Pseudomonadota > Gammaproteobacteria > Moraxellales > Moraxellaceae > Acinetobacter > Acinetobacter sp. Swhac1. The sequence goes on from NZ_JACASN010000031.1 coordinate 33,486, forward strand.
ACCGTGCACGACATAATTAGGTTGTCAGTATTGGCAAAGGTATTATTGCTCATGGCTTGATAGCCACCACCCATACTGATTAAGCCTTCTTTAATTAAGGTCAAACCAATGAGAAGTACCACAATACCAGTGACCAATGGGGTAATCAGCTTTTTGACCCACGGTAAAATTTGCGATACGCCCATTTCAATAAACGAACCTGCAATGGCCACGCCAAAAATTGCCGCCATGACGGATTCAACAGGTGTGCCTGCGGCGACCATAGCAGAGCCAATACCAATGATTGGGCCAATAAAGTTAAAACTGGTGCCTTGCACAATGAGCAAACCTGCACCAAAAGGGCCGACTTTTTTACATTGTAAAAAGGTTGCAATGCCTGAAATGACCAAAGACATTGACAAGATCATGTTGGTATCTTGTTTGGAAACACCTAAAGCCAAGCAAATTAAGAGACCTGGTGTGACAATTGGAACAATAATTGCCAGTAAATGCTGAAAAGCTGCTAAAAAAGCGATGAATGGTTTTGGACGGTCATTCAGACCATAGACCAAATCGAGCTGGTCTTTTGGGTGGGGAGAGTGGTTTAAATCAGACATGAGTCATAAAAAATTGCAAAAGTGGCGCTATTCTAATCGAGTTACACAGCATTACAAAACCCAAAGCACGCCACTCATCAAAAAAATTGAGTGTGTCAATAAAGTGTCACTATAAAACTTTAGTATTTTTCTGTATAATTTGCCCTCAAATTTATAGCGTATTGAATTTAAATGTCTGATATTAAAACTCTCCGCAACATCGCAATTATTGCGCACGTTGACCACGGAAAAACAACTCTTGTGGATAAACTTTTACAACAATCGGGCGCACTCGGTGAGCGAGCGGGCGAGATTGAGCGTGTCATGGATTCAGGCGCTATTGAAAGTGAACGTGGTATTACCATTCTTGCAAAAAACACTGCAATCAAATGGTTAGACAAACGTACTGATACTGAATACCGCATTAACATTGTGGACACCCCGGGACACGCCGACTTCGGTGGCGAAGTTGAACGTGTCATGTCGATGGTGGATTGCGTACTTCTTTTGGTTGATTCACAAGAAGGCCCAATGCCACAAACACGTTTCGTAACGCAAAAAGCGTTCGCACGTGGTTTGAAGCCAATCGTGATCATCAACAAAGTAGACAAGCCAAACGCGCGTCCAGACTGGGTTATTGATCAAGTATTTGACTTGTTTGATAACTTGGGTGCAACCGATGACCAATTAGACTTCCCAATCGTATATGCATCAGGCTTACGTGGTGTTGCTGGTCCTGCGCCAGACGAATTAGCGGAAGATATGACGCCGTTATTCCAAACAATTGTAGATATCGTCGAGCCACCAGCAGTTGATGTTGATGGTCCATTCCAAATGCAAGTCTCTTCACTTGACTATAATAGTTTCGTGGGTGTGATTGGTGTGGGTCGTATTCAACGTGGTTCTGTGAAATTGAATACACCTGTAACCGTGATTGACCAAGAAGGCAAAACACGTAACGGTCGTATCTTAAAAATCATGGGTTACCACGGTTTAGAGCGTATCGACATCGAATCTGCATCTGCAGGTGACATCGTTTGTGTAACAGGTATGGACGAATTACATATTTCTGACACGATTTGTGATCCGAAAAATGTAGAAGCTTTACCGCCGCTTTCTGTAGACGAACCAACCGTATCGATGACTTTCCAAGTTAACAACTCACCTTTTGCGGGTAAAGAAGGTAAGTTTGTGACTTCACGTAACATCCGTGAACGTCTTGACCGTGAATTGATTCATAACGTTGCACTTCGTGTAGAAGATACTGACAGTCCAGACCGTTTCAAAGTATCTGGTCGTGGTGAACTTCACCTTTCAGTATTGATTGAAAACATGCGCCGTGAAGGTTTCGAAATGGGTGTATCTCGTCCGCAAGTAATCTTGAAAGAGATTGATGGCGAAATGCAAGAACCATACGAAAACGTAACTTTTGACGTAGAAGAACAGCACCAAGGCGCTGTGATGGAGCAAATGGGTAACCGTAAGGGTGAGATGACCAATATGGAAGTAGACGGCAAAGGCCGTATCCGTATTGAAGCAACTGTGCCTTCACGTGGTTTAATTGGTTTCCGTTCTGAATTCATGACCATGACTTCTGGTACGGGTATCATGACGTCAAGCTTCTCACACTATGGCCCAATGAAAGCAGGTCAAGTTGCCAAACGTCAAAACGGTGTGTTGATCTCTATGGTTCAAGGTACGTGCTTGGGTTATGCATTGTTCAGCTTGCAAGACCGTGGTCGTTTATTCGCCAAGCCTCAGTTAGAAGTTTACGAAGGTATGATCATTGGTATTAACTCTCGTTCAGATGATATGGTGGTTAACCCAACCAAAGCGAAACAGTTAACAAACGTACGTGCTTCTGGTACTGATGATGCGTTGACACTGGTACCTGCAATTGAATTCACGCTTGAACAAGCGCTTGAATTTATTGAAGATGATGAGCTGGTTGAAGTAACGCCAAAGTCAATTCGTATCCGTAAGCGTTACTTGACTGAAAACGAACGTAAACGTAACCGTTCTGGTAAATAAGTTCTCTGTACACGACAAATTTCACAGAACCCTTATCCTATCAGGGTTCTGCCTTCTTAAAATTGCCAAAATTTCCTTAAACTCTTCTTTTTTCCCAAAACCAATTAAACGCTGAATCGCCATTTGAAC
>NZ_JACASN010000032.1:0-35838 GCF_013390985.1 Acinetobacter sp. Swhac1
TTTCCCTTTGTTACCTTGAGCACAACGTACTTTGCGAATACCACCGCCATTCTTGATTAGGTCACCTCTATCAGGCTGTACCAAAAGATCTTGCTGAAGTTGACGATATTCCTCATCAGATACAAGGTCTTTAATTTGCTTGGTAAAGATGCTGGTTTCAATAAATAACATGGACTCTTTATACGTCAATGGCGTATTTGAATTTTAGCAGTTTCCATAACAAAAAACGAGAGCTGGTAGATCTCTGTTATTCGTATAACGCCCATTATGTTAAATAGACTAAGACTTTGTTGAAATTTCTTTTATAATAAATGAAAATTTAGGGCATTTAATATAATGAAATTACTAAGCTTTATACTGTTATTCGTTAGTTGTAGTTGTTTTGCTTTATCTAGTGAAGAATTTGATAAACAGTATCAAAATTTAAATGGTGAACTCAATAAAGCCGTAATTAATAATATGATCTATTCGAAGGATTATGATGATAAAAAAATTCCATTGTCAGAAAAAATAGAATCTAAAAGTAAGTGGTGTGACTTAACCAAAACTAGAATAAATTTATTAGATTTTGTGATTCAGAATTTTTCTTCTTATAAAGAATGGGTGAAAAAAAACAATCTTGATGATGATTCTAGTTTGGATGATTTTAATAAATTCTATGAAAATCAACAAAAATCATATATTGGTTGTATGGCGGGTCTTGAAGAATTAAAGATGGGTCAAAAGATCGATTAAATTAGAAAAACTAAATTAACATAATACACCTTATATGTAATGCAAATTTTTATTTCATATAAATCATAGTCTTATCGTATAGTAAAAAGCCCAACTGTGCTCAGTTGGGCTTTTTTGTTGATTTTTCATGTTCCACGCCTAATATTTAAACAATGTTTCACAAGTTTGATTAGCTCAGTTGAATAGTTAGGATACATCCCCTTTCTCTTCTTAGCATCCATTATTGTGGCTAGGATCGAAGAGATCAAAACAGATAAAAAAACAGCCCTTAAAGAGCTGTTTTTTTTGGTGGTTGAAAGCCATTCTCTAAGAGTATCGGATAAACTTTCTTGAAAAAATTTTCTTGTAAAAGCATATCAGCAAGTGCAGCTCCAAAGGCCTCAAAAGTATCACTAGGAAGCTTTTGAGCGTATTCGGTTTGTATCCTTTGAACCTTACCTGGTTTGTCGGAGAGTCAATATTCTGAGAGACTATTCCGATGAAAAAACTAAACTATACCCCCGAAATCAGAGAAAGAGCGGTTCAACTTGTGATTGAATCTGAAAAAGATTATCCATCGAATTGGGCAGCAGTTTCCGCAATTGCTCCAAAGTTAACATGTTGAGCAGTCCAAAATGACCGCTATATTAACCAAGTAGGGCATTTTTACACTGCCGCTAACATCAAACCTTATGATCTTCGTTATTCGATGCTGTAACATCTTATAACTGCGTACCGCCAAATCTAAAGCCCGCTTGACAAACGTCAGAGCGGGATTTTTTAATTTTTGTTTATTAAAACATATACTTATTGACTTATGCCATGTTCTAGATATATATTAAATATAAATGTTAATAATTATTTAATTTAAAATGAAGAAGTTAATGAAAAATATTGCGGTGATTCTGGGGTTTGGTTTAATCGGTCTTACTACAACAGCAAACGCCCAATATCCAAAAACGAAAGCACCTGGCGAAATCTGTTATTATTTTAATTCACAAGGCTTGCTTGGAGAGTGGAACGAAGAATTATTGGTTTCTAAAAAGAAATTAACTGATAAACAAGCTGCTGCTTATATGCAGAAAAATCACGGCATGTCCGATATCTATGATATAGAGGTATTGCCAGAAGATGAGTGTGATGCTGCTGTTGTAAGTTACAGCTTTGAGCCAGGCTTCCTGTTCTATTATAAAGAGCCTAAACCTCAAAAAGTTAAAATTAAAAAATAGCAAAAAAACCTCTCGTTGCTATAGGGACTGGTATGATCATTACGGCTGTCATACGACAGTTTTAGGGATAAGCTCTTGCAATTGATTTGATAAAGCCCAACACACAAGCGTTGGGCTTTTATGATTTATCAACAGGATTATTAAAGTGTCCAACTTGGATGAGAATCGATGTTCAAGTAGTTGTTGATTTTGCACTTCAGTTAAGTAGTTGTGAATTTCAACTATTTTGAAATCAATATACAACTATTGTAAAACCAAAACGAAATCAATTTATATGCAGGACAATCACTTTATACAAAGCAGTTGATCCCACTTAAAGTAGTTCTGTGTTAGCCGATCTCGTGACATATTCCATGTTCTGTTCGGCATTAAACTCGCGCCCAAGGCAATCTTGGTTTTGCCATACTTAAGATGAATCGCTTCAAGGGAATCCATCAAGGCATTGCTGACTTCGATGTGTTTCATATCAGTGAACATGTCATACACATGGTTTTCCTTTGGTTCGAGACACGTCAGAATCACGCCGCATTTCTTGAATGCTATATCATTTGCATACAGGCCATCAATCATCGTTGTAGCGAGTTTAGAGAGCACTAATAAGTTGTCGGTAGGTTCTGGTAAAGCTAATGATAAAGACTTGTTGTAGAAGGGCTTTGAGCTATCAAATGGGTTTGATTGAACGAAACCAATCAGACAACCACACAACAAATTATCATCTCTCAGTCTGCTAACCGCATCCATAACATACAAGGAAATGGCTTCTTTAAGATCATCAATGTGGTAGATGCGTTGACCAAAAGAACGACTCGCAATGATCTGCTTCTTTGCAGGTGGCGTATGTTCCAATTCAATGCAAGCAATTCCATGGAGTTCCAATAAGGTTCTGTGCATCACTACAGAGAATTGATCTCGGATCATCAGAGGGGAAGCCAAGACAAAATCCATCACTGAATGAATCCCCAAGCTGTTGAGCTTCTTCGTATACTTTCGACCAATGCCCCATACTTCACTTACATCAATTGCTTGATAGACGCTCTCGGCTGAGCATGGATCCATTGAAACCAAGTTGCATACGCCATTGAAGTAATCGTTCTTCTTGGCAATATGGTTTGCGAGTTTCGCTTCTGTCTTTGAGCGTCCTATGCCAATACATACAGGTAAACCAAGCCAAGAAAACAAACGCTGACGAATCTGATGAGCATATTCAGTCAAGTCGTAATTCCCTGCATGAGCTGTCAGATCCAGAAAGCACTCATCAATAGAGTAAATCTCTTGCTCTTTGGGAGATACAAAATCGGCTAGGATTTTCATGAATCTGCGAGACATCTCTGCATACAGTGCATAGTTGCTCGATAGCACCTGTACCTGATGCTGTTCGACGATGTCCTTAATCTGGAAGAGAGGAACACCCATCTTGATGCCCAAGTCTTTGGCTTCTTGGGAACGTGCCACAGCACAGCCATCATTGTTGGATAGCACAATGACAGGCTTTTTGTTCAGACTAGGGTTGAAGACACGTTCACAACTGACATAGCAATTATTGATGTCTACAAGTGCATAGATCTTCTGGTGAGCTACTTGCATGAGCATGAAACCAATCAAGTATTAACGCTTTCTGAATGGCTTGATGACAAAAGTCACTACACCCCAAATTAGCATTTCCTGCCCATCTTGCAGATGAATGTCGGAATACTCAGGGTTCTCTGCTTTAAGCCAACGATTATCATCACCTTCGATCATGAGGCGTTTTACAGTGAACTCGTTGTCTATTAGTGCAATTACGATGTCTTCATGCTTGGCTTCAATGCTGCGGTCTACAACCAGTTCATCGTCAATGTCGATACCCGCATCTCTCATCGAAAGCGATGCGACCTTCACAATGAAGGTTGCAGCCTCGTTTTTGATGAGGTGTTCATTCATATCCAAGGTTTTGTCTATGTAATCCTGAGCAGGAGAAGGGAAGCCAGCCGCAATCTTTTCTGAAGCCAAGGGAATATGCATGGAGATAGATGGATCTACAAGAGTGATTGAAGCGACATCATTGAATCTGGCTTCATTGGATTTGGCCAAGTAGTTCTTAATCTCAATGACACGAGATTCCGGCACACGTACAACCTTTGTTGGTTCGTCGTACAAAGACTTTCTTCCGGCACCGTCTCTACTACCTCCACGTTGTCCAACCATACAATTCACTCCCCAACATTTGAATATGTAACATAATCAAATGATATGGGATGAGCTTAATCGAAGACAATGAAATTACGATGAATGGTTACACACGTACTCAATATTGGTTACTATTCATCTAATTAAAACTAGATAAGCTATTCATTACAGGTTGATTTTATGGCTCGTGCTCCAAAGCAAACAAAACAAGAACCCTTAGAGGTTGTGTTATGGAAGACTGCAGACAAACTTCGCAAGAACATTGATGCTGCAGAGTACAAGCATGTAGTCCTTGGTTTGATCTTCCTCAAATACATCAGCGACACTTTTGAAGCGCACTACAATTTACTGGTTTCAGGTGAAGGTGAGTTTGATGGAGCAGATCCTGAAGATCGTGATGAATACACGGCATACAACGTATTCTTCGTACCAGAGAATGCACGTTGGTCTTACCTGTTAAACCAAGCCAAACAGCCTAACATTGGCAAGCTCGTCGATGATGCAATGGAAGCCATCGAGAATGACAACCCTCAATTAAAGGGTGTACTTCCTAAAGTCTATGCACGTCAGAATCTCGATCCTACGAGCCTAGGAGAGCTGATTGACCTGATTGGTAACATTGCCCTAGGTGATGCGAAATCGCGCTCTGCTGACGTTCTAGGGCACGTATTTGAATACTTCCTGGGTGAGTTCGCTTTAGCTGAAGGCAAGCAAGGTGGGCAGTTCTACACGCCTAAATCCATTGTGAGCCTATTGGTAAATATGCTTGAACCATACAAAGGACGTGTATTCGATCCTTGCTGTGGTTCGGGTGGTATGTTCGTTCAGTCTGAGAAGTTCGTAGAATCACATCAGGGCTTGGTAGATGACATTTCCATCTATGGTCAAGAAAGTAACCAGACCACTTGGCGTTTGGCCAAGATGAACCTGGCAATTCGTGGCATTAACTCAGAGCATGTGAAATGGAACTCTGAGGGTTCATTCCTGAATGACGCACACAAAGATCTAAAAGCCGATTACATCATTGCCAACCCACCATTCAACGTCTCTGACTGGAGTGGTGAACAGTTGGTTGGTGATGCTCGTTGGTCATTGGGAACACCACCTGCAGGTAATGCCAACTTCGCATGGATGCAACACTTCTTGTATCACATGAGTCCTAAAGGTCAGGCAGGTGTAGTCCTTGCGAAAGGTGCGCTTACTTCTAAGACCAGTGGTGAGGGTGAGATTCGTAAAGCCTTGGTTTCTGAAGCCAATGTCATTGACTGTATTGTGAACCTACCTGCCAAGCTGTTCCTGAACACACAGATTCCTGCTGCTTTATGGTTTATGCGTCGTGATCGTGTGGGTTCAACTAAGTACAAAGACCGCAGCAATGAGATTCTGTTCATTGATGCTCGTAACTTAGGGCATCTCATTAACCGCAGAACCAAAGTCCTGTCTGATGAAGACATTAAGCTGATCACGGACACTTACCACAATTGGCGTAACCAAGACGGTGAGTATGAGGATGTTGCAGGCTTCTGTGCATCTGTACCGCTTGAGAAAGTGGCTGAGCTTGACTATGTACTCACCCCAGGTCGTTATGTTGGTTTAGCGGATGATGAAGATGAGTTCGACTTTAAGGAACGCTTTACGAGCTTAAAGGCAGAGTTTAAGGCACAGCTTGCAGAGGAAGCGAAGCTCAATCAAGCGATTGCTGAGAACTTGGCAAAGGTGATTGTATGAGTTCAGTCTATGGATTGAATGTACCTAACGATTGGGAAGTCGTAGCATTAGATCAAATTAAATCCGATGAAAAGAAAGCACTAATATCAGGACCATTTGGATCAAACATTAGTGCAAAGTATTTCACACCAACAGGTGTTCCTGTAATTAGAGGGAATAATCTGTCTTTGGATGTATTTACAAGGTTCAAAGAGAATGGATTTGTATTCGTAAGTCCTGAAAAGGCAGATGAATTAGGTACATGGGCTCAAGCAGACGACATCATTTTTACTGCTGTAGGAACACTTGGACAAATTGGTCTTCTTTCAGATAACCAAGATTATCCTCGTTACATCATTTCTAATAAGCAGATTCGACTAAGGCTTAATCAGGAAAAAGTGACTCCTCAATTTGTTTACTACTGGTTAGCAAGCGATTTGATGCAAGAGGTCATTGAACAGCGGAATACGGGTTCTTCAGTTCCACTAATTAACTTGGGAGTAGTTAAGAATCTACTAATACCTCTGCCCCCTCTCCCAGTACAAAAAGCCATAGCCTCAGTCCTCTCATCATTAGATGACAAGATTGACCTACTGCATCGTCAGAACAAGACCTTGGAAGCCATGGCTGAAACACTGTTTCGTCAATGGTTTATTGAGGAAGCGAAAGAGGATTGGGAAGAGAAAACGATAGGTGACATCTTTACCATTAAGGGCGGTGGAACACCTAGTACTAAAGAGCCAAGCTATTGGGATGGTAGTATTGCATGGACATCACCTCGAGACCTTTCAACTGCTAAGTCTTTGTATATGTTTTCAACTGAGCGAACAATTACTGAATTAGGCTTAACAAAGGTCAGCTCCGGGTTATTACCAGTTGGTACATTGCTCATGTCATCTCGTGCTCCTATTGGCTATTTAGCATTAACTGACATAGAGGTTGCTGTAAACCAAGGATATATTGCAATTCTTAAGCATGATTTGTACAGCAATGAGTTCATGTACTTGTGGTGTAAAGCCAATATGGAGTTGATCAAAAATTCAGGTAATGGTTCAGTGTTTCAAGAAATTTCCAAAGCAAGTTTTAGGGAACTTCCATTTGTTTGCCCACCTGAGTCTCTGTTAAAGAGATTCAATGGCTACTGTATCAATTGGTTTAGCAAAATTAAGCTAAATGCAAAGCAAATCCAAACACTAGAAAACCTAAGAGACACGCTTCTACCAAAACTCATGAGTGGTGAAGTCAGAGTCCAATACCAAACAGAAGAAGTTGCATAACATTGAGGTGAAGTCATTTGATGGCTTCATCTTTTTTACATTCAGGGGTAAACATGAATAAGAAGTTGATAGGGGTTTTAATAGCAATCGTAGTCGTGATCTGTGGCTATTTGTATGCTTCACCATACCTTGCCATCAATAGCATTAAGAAAGCAGCACAGGCAGGTGACAGCGAAACTGTGTCGAAGTACATCGACTATCCAAGTGTTCGTCAGAGCTTCAAAGACCAAATGAATGCCAAGATGGCTAAAGAGCTGATGAATCAAGACAATGATGGCTTTGCAGCATTAGGTGCAATGATTGCTTCTACCATGGTCGATAAGATGATTGATGGCTTTGTCACACCTGAAGGGATGACTCTAATGCTACAAGGCAAAGACCTAAAGCAATCAGCACAGCAGTCAATGGGTGGGCAAGATTCATCAAACCAAGAAAATGAAGAACCTAAGCCAGAATATGAAGCGGGCTATACCTCAATGAATGACTTTGAGGTGGTCATTAAAGACCAAGACCAATCCAAAGACGTCAAAGTATTCATGGTTCGTGATGGCTTGAGTTGGAAAATTCACAAAATCGCTGTGCCGATGGATTAAGTAAAAGAGAACAAAGAGGAAAAACAGAATGATAAAGCGCATGATTCAAATGGGATTTGGCTTGATTGCTGTAGTTAGCTTTGCTGCAACCGTTCAAGCAGCACCGGCTAAATTCAATCATAGCGGCATACAAAAAGGTAAAGTCATAGAAACCTGTTATCACTCTCCTTGCTCAGTGGCTAAGTTTGTCTCTTACAAACAACTGAACAAGACTGCGACAGAATCCAAGATTCAAGTCACCTTGCTGGGCGGTAGTCGTGAGTGGGAAGCCAAGAAAATTGACTGGAACAGATCTCCACATAAAGTCACTGTGAGTTGCTCATACCAACGACCAACAGTTCAGATAGGTTCACAAAAGACTCTGATTCCACTCAATGATGGTTTAGGTGTTCCTGGAGTACTGATGGTTGATGCTGAACTCTATCTCTATGCTTGCCATAAGTTTGAGGGCTCTATTGATAAAGCTGTGCAGAAGTATGGCTATAACGTGCAGGACGATGAATAAGGTTTCTCAGCTTTACATCAGATAACAATTAATGAGTCCAGGTTATATGGACAAGTTTAGGGGGAAGTAATCAAGTGACTAAGATGACCGAATCAGATATTGAGCTGATGGCGATAGAGCAACTGGAGGGAATGGGCTATACCTATGTGTATGGTCCTGAGATTGAATCCAAGGGAAGCAATCCTCTGCGAAGCTATAAGCAGGTCATCTTAGAAGCCAAAGTGCTTGAAGCATTACAACGTCTAAATCCTCATTTGAGCGAAGACAAATGCCTTGAAGCACTGAAGCAAGTCACCAATCTGCACTCCCCTGATATGCTCAGTAACAACCAAGCATTTCATCGCTTGTTGACCGAAGGGGTAAACATTGAAGTCAGTAAAGATGGCAACACTCAAGGTGAATATGCTTGGCTGATCGACTTCGACAACCCAACCAATAACGAGTTTCTAGTCATCAACCAAGTCACCATCAAAGAAGATCGTTGGACAAGACGACCAGACCTGATCCTGTATGTGAATGGCTTACCATTGGTAGTCATTGAACTCAAGAACGCTACTGATGAAAATGCTACTGTAGATGGCGCATATAAGCAGATCCAGACTTATCAAAGCCAAATCCCTAGTCTGTTCACCTACAATGCCTTTAACGTCATCTCTGATGGTTTAGAGGCGAAAGCAGGGACTGTCTCAGCAGACCTGAGTCGTTACATGGCGTGGAAGACTTCTAATGGTCAAACCAAAGCAAAGAATACGCAGGCACAGCTAGAAGTCTTAATTCATGGTTTGCTCAATCCAGTCACCTTACTGGACATGATTAGGCACTTCATTGTGTTTGAATCCAACAAACAAGAAGATGCCAATGGCTTGATCACCATTAAAACCATCAAAAAGATGGCTGCATATCATCAGTACTATGCAGTGAATGCAGCAGTCCTCTCTACTATTCGTGCATCTGCAGTGAACTCGGACTCGAAATCTGCAGAAGTCGCAATGCAGCATCAAGGTAGAAGCAAGCTCGAACTTGTGCAACAACAAGCAGTAGGTGACAAGAAGGCAGGTGTTGTTTGGCATACACAAGGCTCAGGCAAGTCTCTGTCCATGGTTTTCTATACAGGTAAGATTGTCTTGGCTTTGGATAATCCAACTGTTGTTGTGATTACAGACCGTAATGACTTAGATGACCAACTGTTTGGAACCTTTGCAGCATCAAGCCAACTACTCAGACAAACACCGAAGCAAGCAGAGAATAGAGATGAGCTCAAAGAACTGCTGAAGGTGGGTTCAGGTGGGGTGATCTTCACCACTATCCAGAAGTTCCAACCTGATGATGGTGGCAGTGTCTATGAGCAACTCTCAGACCGAACCAATATTGTCGTAATAGCAGACGAAGCACATCGTTCTCAGTATGGCTTCAATGCAAAAGAGGTCGATGTCAAAGACGAGAATGGCAAGGTTGTCGGTAAGCGGACAGTCTATGGTTTTGCCAAGTACATGCGTGATGCTTTACCGAATGCCACTTACCTTGGCTTCACAGGAACACCTATTGAGAAGACTGACGTCAACACGCCTGCAGTCTTTGGTAACTATGTGGACATCTATGACATCTCACAAGCAGTTGAAGATGGTGCAACGGTTCGGATTTTCTATGAAAGCCGGTTGGCCAAGATTGCCATCAGTGAGGAAGGCAAAGAACTGATTGAGGACTTTGACGACCAATTCACCGAAGACGATCTAAACCAGACACAAAAAGAGCGAGCGAAGTGGGCAAGAGTCGAAGGACTTATTGGTAGTAAAGAGCGTATCAAAACCATTGCCAAAGACATCGTAGAACACTTTGAGCAGCGTCTAAAAGCCAATGCAAACCAAGGTAAAGGCATGATTGTCAGCATGTCTCGTAGGATTGCGGTAGACCTCTACAACGAGATTGTAGCAATCAAACCAGAATGGCACAGCGATGACTTGCATGATGGTGTAATCAAGGTGGTGATGACCTCATCTGCTTCGGATGGTGAAGAAATTGCCAAGCACCATACGACCAAGCAGCAGCGTCAAATTCTGGCCAATCGCATGAAGGACAATGATGACAAGCTGAAGCTCGTGATTGTTCGTGATATGTGGCTGACTGGTTTCGATGCACCGAGTATGCACACGCTCTACATCGACAAGCCAATGAAAGGTCATAACCTCATGCAAGCCATTGCCCGCGTCAACCGTGTCTACAAAGACAAGATCGGTGGGCTGGTGGTGGACTATCTCGGCATTGCCTCCGACCTGAAAGAAGCCCTCGCCTTCTATTCGGAAGCTGGCGGCAAGGGTGAACCGGCATTAGTACAAGACGAAGCGGTCACCATCCTGCAAGAGAAGCTGGAAGTGCTGGATGGCATCATGCATGGCTTCAATTACAGGGAATATTTCACGGCCAATACCTCGCGCAAGCTGACCATCATCCTGGAAGCTGAAGAGCATGTACTGGGTATCGACCAAGGGCAAGGCAAGACCCGCTTCCTCAATGCAGTCTCTGCCATGTCGCAAGCCTTTGCTCTGGCAACACCGCATCCAACCGCCATGGAAGCTGCCCCTGAAGTTGCTTTCTTTCAGGCACTCAAAGCCCGTCTAATCAAGTTTAGTGATGGTTCAGGCAAAGTCTCCGGCATGAGCAATGCTGAACTGGAAGCCAAGGTCAAACAGACCATTGATCAGGCATTGGTGACTGAACAGGTGGTCGACATCTTTGATGCTGCAGGTATCCAGAAGCCAGACATCTCCATTCTCTCTGATGAGTTCATGCAGGAGATGAAAGGCTATAAGCACAAGAACATTGCCCTAGAGACCCTCAAGAAGCTCTTAGGCGATGAGATCAAGATGCGAGAGCAGCGCAGTGTCACGCAAGGTAAAAAGCTCATGGAGATGCTGAGCTCTGCGATCAAGGGCTATCAGAACAAGGTACTGACTGCAGCCGAAGTGATTGATGAACTCATCAAGTTGGCTAAGGCAATCCAAGAGTCAGACAAAATGGCAGAGGAACTCAACCTGACTGAATATGAATATGCGTTCTATTCAGCAGTTGCAGACAATGACAGTGCTAGAGAGTTGATGCAAAAGGATATTCTTAGAGAGCTTGCAGTTGTCCTCACAGACTCGATTCGTAAGAATGTAACCTTGGATTGGACTGTTAAGGAATCTGCGAGAGCGAAACTCAGAGTTATTGTGAAACGATTACTCAAGAAGTATGGCTACCCACCTGATATGGCTTTGCTTGCAACAGAGACTGTCTTGGAACAGGCAGAGCAGTTGGCAGATGAGTTATCTGCCGCTTAATTCTTTGCAATCAAATTGAAATTATTACAAAACTAGATTAGTTCTACATAACAACTAATCTAGTTGCATATCATACCTCTAGGCCTAACTCTTTGAGAACACCAGCATACTTTCTGACAAACTCGACATCTTGTAGTTCAATCAGAAGCCTTTTCTCTAGATCAGCATAGCTTTCCCCTACTGCAGCTTTTTTGCTTGCAAATGGATCATGGTGAGCTAGCTTGTTGGCAAAGAATTGAATCTGTTTATCTGTCAATTTCTTAGGTTTATTATGCGTAATTGCATCCACAGGTTGCTTAGGTTTGAATGAAAAAGAGAAACCACTAATTACTCGACCTGTTTTTTAGATTGGTTCGATAAAAAGCGTGTACACAGTGCACTGGGTTATGTATCGCCTTTTGAGTTTGAAGCAATGTACTATGATAAGATTAACCCGTTAGGTCAGGTGGCCTAACTTAAATAAAAAAGTCTCCGACAAACCCGGTACGGTTCAGAATTATTAGTGCAAGACAGGTAACAAAAGCGGAGCGAGATAAATATGAGCATGGTTAGACATTCACGCAAAGAACTGAATGAAAAATTCAGCGACAAGCAAGATGCTGAAATTGAACGCTTGCTTGCTAAGGGAACGGTTCCTGACGATCAGCCAGATCTCTCAGATATTCCTGAAGTTGCCGACTGGAGTAATGCTGTACGTCATAATCAATTCTATCGTCCAGTGAAGCAACAAACATCTATTCGTTTAGACGCTGACGTACTTGCATGGTTCAAAGCACAAGGTAAAGGTTATCAGACACGTATGAATGAAATCTTGCGGGATGCCATGCTAAAAGAATTAAAAAATCATCAATAAAAATGGGAGCTTAAGCTCCCATTTTTATTAAGTTAATATCAATTTAAATTAATCGACTAGATATAACTTGTGTTTTTTCTTTGGTAGCTCAACTTTTTCTAAAGTATCAAATGTTAACTGATTAAAATCTTTTTCAGAAATTCCAATCTCGTCAAGCATTTGATTCTTATCGAATTTTTCTTGTGAAGCTAAAACAGACATAATCTTGGGTAACATGAGACTCTCATCACGGTGAGTTTCCTCAGGTTCATTAATGTTGTAACCCAATGAGTTAATCTTAATAGAATTACTACGATTAACCCAGTCACTAATTAGTCCAAGCTTATGAGCTTTGTAGTTAATGGATTTTAGAGACGTTCGCCACACCTTCTTATACTCGATCATATTTTCGAGTGAAAGATAGCGTGGCGCAGTCGCAAAAAATGCATCTGTTGGCATTAAAAATTCAGAAGAGAATTGATCCGCTTCAGTTTCAAGAGCACGGTTATCTTTCTTGACACGAATTTTCTTATTATGCGTGTGCATAACAACATGGCCAAGTTCATGGGCACAATCAAAACGAGCTCTTTCCGCTGACTTAAATGTATTTAGAAATATGAAAGGACTACCACTTTCATCATCAAAAAAAGATAGCGCATCAATTTCTTTGATTTCTGTAGGCAATCTAAAAACACGTATTCCTTTTAGCTCACACAATGAAACTATATTATTAATGGGCTGACTACCTAAAGCCCATAAGCCCCTTAGCTCTGATGCTAGATGTTCAGCATATTTAGGCTCTCCCAAAAATTCAGTGATATCTAAATCTGGGCGCTGAAACTTAGGTAACATTACCTTTTGATTCAAGTATTTATTAATACTAATTGCTAAAAGTGTGTACGCCTCATTAGCTTTTCTATGTTGTGCCTTGATACGGGCAACAGATCTATAAAAGATCTGGTCTGTTTCATGTGGTTGTATTTCATTACTTGTAAAAAATGACTTAGGTAAATTTAATACGCGACATATATCATTTTGATCATTTTCACTGATTTCTTTTTCCACATCCAAAAGTTGCTTTACCTTAGAGATAGAGCAATTTAATTTGTCTGCGAAATCGGTATTGCTAAGGCCGCGTAACTCTTTAGCAATACGTAAACGATCTTTATTAAACACATTAACCTCAGATTAAATTACAAGCTGAATATCAAAATCATCAGGTTTAATTTCATCAGATGGTTCTAATACTGGCTTAGGATCAGCTTTCACAGGAAGTGTATTATCTATTTCGAAGGCGATTCTGCAAGTATGGTTACTAGGCAAAATAGAGATTTTTTGAGCTTTTGGATCCTGAACAAAACTGGTTGGATATGCAAACTCAAAAGGAATTGTCGGGATATCAGTACTGATATAAGCTGGATGAGATGCGGAAGGAAAATATAAGATCCATGTCCGTAATTTTGTCTCATCATCATAACTGGACTGGTTTTCCTTAATATTTTTTAAGGTCATAAACCCTTTCTTACAATGTGCTGATACAATTTGGTCAGCAATTCCTAAGGCAATGTTGCCACTCATAAAAATAATTTGTATTTTCTTCGCTGTATTTTCAATTCTTGGCTGACTGTCATTATGGAATACCCAATCAGGATCAGATTGTCGAAGCAGCAAAGCAAGTTGCTCTCCAATTTTTCCCCACCGTGCGATAAAGCGAGCGCGGTTATAGTAAGTATTTGTCCTAAATTCAGCATCACCAATCATGATGGCTTGTCTTACTAACTCAAGATCCGGTAATCCTAATAGTTTTGCTTTTGTGATTGCATCTTCGCCTTTGAAAAAGTCGCAGGGCGTGGGTTCAGAGGGTTGCATTGAGTCTTCATCAAGAAGATTTAAATTCATGAGATATATGTCCTAAAATAGCGAATGTCCATTTTATAACATCATTTGATGTTTTAAAAAAGACATTTAAAATATATTTTCTTATTAAAATTAAAAACTTTTAATCGAAACTCTAATTAGGAATATTTTCTAATTTTTAGGGGCTTTGTTGCATAAATATGTAAGCATCTGATTTAAATAAATTTAATTTTGGATCAAAAAAAATCAAAATTTTTAAAATCATATAGTTATGAAATCTTTGTGCAACAAAGCCCTCTGGTTCTCAAAACTCGAAATTTTATTTAAAAGTTTTATCGAGGTTTATAAGTCCCTGAAACGAAAAAAATGCCTGAACTTCAGGCATTTTTTACGTCATCACTAACAGCTTAAAACAATCAAAAAACGAGAGTCTTAGTCTTTTGAATACGACTTAATTTTTTCAAAAATAGGGTAAAAGTCTACACCCTCATCTTTCATGCTAGAAAGCAAATAAACCAGAACAGCGATATGTGTAGGTACTTTTCCGATCTTTTTATAGTTAGTTATGGAATTTGGGTTCATGTCCAATAAGGTAGCAAATTCCTTAATTGAAAGACCTGCTTTTCCCATAAGTCTTTGAAATTCTTCGTACGGCATGGTGATAAATACAATTTATTTGGATTAGAAGTATAACACAGACCATAAAATTACAAAAAACACATAAAAAATGTGACAAGCACATTTTTTATGTGTTATAAATAGCTTATCAACTAATCTATTTATCATCTCTATAGGAGAAACATACGATGTACTCATATCCTAATTCAAACACTGAAAAGAAAATTGCACTGATGATCATTAATGACTTTTTCATTCAAAAAGCACATGACCTCTGGATTTTTTTACAACTAGATCAGAGTTTTAACGATTATGAGGCCACGCTAATTTGGACTCGACGTTATTTAGAGGAACATCCAGAAGGTGAATACAGTGATATTCAAAAAGCTTTTCTTTCTTGTTTCCCAGAAAATTTCTTTAACTTTGACTATTAATTGATGAATAATCTTTCCTCTTTTGTAGCAGTTTAAATCAGAGTAAACGCTATAAAAGAGGAAAAATTGGTAGTGTTGCAAATAGCTTTTTAGCTAAAGGTTCAGTAGATGAATCCCTTCCATAGTCGGCATCATTCTTTGGGCTGTTCGCTAGTATTGTATGTATGGCAGTACAGGAAGAGTTTTCAATCGCATAACTCTCTTCAGCGTTTCATAAGATCATAAGTTGCGTAAGTTATGTAACTTTATAAATTTATATCTCTGATAGATCAGCCCCTGACGGTTCTTCTGGTCAGCTAGATCTTTAATTTTTCAGCACTGCATTTCATATATGGACAAATCCCTGACAAGAAATATAGGGAGAGTTTTCAATCTCATAACTCTCTTCAGCATTTCATAAGATCATAAGTTGCGTAAGTTATGTAACTTTATAAATTTATATCTCTGATAGATCAGCCCCTGACGGTTCTTCTGGTCAGCTAGATCTTTAATTTTTCAGCACTGCATTTCATATATGGACAAATCCCTGACAAGAAATATAGGGAGAGTTTTCAATCTCATAACTCTCTTCAGCATAGATCAGCCCCTGACGGTTCTTCTGGTCAGCTAGATCTTTAATTTTTCAGCACTGCATTTCATATATGGACAAATCCCTGACAAGAAATATAGGGAGAGTTTTCAATCTCATAACTCTCTTCAGCGTTTCATAAGATCATAAGTTGCGTAAGTTATGTAACTTTATAAATTTATATCTCTGATAGATCAGCCCCTGACGGTTCTTCTGGTCAGCTAGATCTTTAATTTTTCAGCACTGCATTTCATATATGGACAAATCCCTGACAAGAACGACAGGAAGTAGTTTCCCATCCCATAACTCTCTTGGAGGTTATATAAATTAAGGTTAAGTAAGTTAAGTAAGTTAAGTAAGTTAAGTAAGTTAAGTAAGTTAAGTAAGTTAAGTAAGTTAAGTAAGTTAAGTAAGTTAAGTAAGTTTAAAGCTTTATGTTCATTACAGATCAATCCCTGGCGGTTTATGTAATAGCTCCAGTTAAAACGGACACTTCTCAATTAAGACTTAGTCATAGCACTAGAATTAAGGAGTGTTCTATGGAACGTATTGAAGTTATTAAATCAGTTCAGTGTCGTCAGCGTTTTTCAGCTCACGAAAAAGCCCAATTTATTGCTATGACCATGCAACCAGGCTCATCTGTTTCTTCTCTAATCAGACTGTATGGCATTTCGCCAAATTTATTATGTAGGATGCTGGAGTAACTGCCGTGGAAACCAATGCGTAGGTCTTCAGTGTGATTGACTATAATTCGCTGTTAAAAATATCAAACAGCTTCAGTAAAGGTTTGGATGAAAAAGCGCAGAAGTTCTCAGGAATTGCTCAGGCAAAAAATACTTATCGCACATGCCATACTCTTTATTTGAAAGCACCCAAGAATCAAAATAGCTCATCATTTGAAGTCTATGATCTGTTGCAGTGAAGCTTGGGTCTACTCCTCACTTCAAATATTACAGTCTGCAAATTTAGCGTTATTCATTACCAGGGCAGACTAAATTTTTCCTGTAGGTTGGTAGCGTTCAAAATAAGAATTTCTATTATTCAGGTTACGATAACTTTTCTGATTTATATTTTTCTTTATAGCCCACTTTTAACAAATCAGAATAATACTTTTTTACCTTTTCAGGGTCGAGAAGTTCAAGTGAAATCCTTTCTTTAAACGCTTCGATCTCCTCGCCTACATTGGCATATTTTCCCCCGAATTCGGGATATTTGATAAGGTCACACAATTTTTGAGCGAAAAATATAGATTGTTTTGGTGTCAACTGATATGTCGGTTCCAGTACCTTATCACTAACAATTAAGGAAGCTTTTTGATTAAAAGAAAATTCGATATGTGTAATTGTTCTTCCTTCTTTTTTCTGCTCGTAACTAACGTCAATATCAGTAAGTTTATTAATTTGATCTATGGCAACCGTCAATACACGCTTTTTGAAATCACCCATGGTTTTATATTCATTTTCAAGTAGACCTAACTTATCACGCAATTCAACCATACTAATATATAGCTTACCTTTGCTACGCCATCTAATCAAAAGTTCATACAGCCGTATAGCGTATACGCTAGATAATTGAGAAATTTGCTTTAATTCATAACGGGTAAATTTTTCTTCAAGTTTTACAAAAAGCTGTAAAATATCAGGAGCAAAAATTAGTTGAGCGCATGCAGCTTCTTTAACATAGCCAACTTTTGATACCCAACGGCTTTTGTAGACCGCTTGCTTACCTGTAACAGGATCTATGGCCTTATAGGTGAGTCTACGTTCAAACAAGTTATCACACGCTCCCTGAAGAGCCTCATAGGCCGCTTGACGACCCAAATTAAAGTGCTTCATGTATTCAGATGCATGTATTGTTAGCAAGGTATCCGATGTAAGCTCTTTTTCAATTTCCCTAGCTGCAATAATCGCAACTAAAATTAAGCGTTGTTCAGACAAAGTCAACGCATAAGATGCTTCAATCAAGTTATTATCTTTATAAATTAGATTTGCCATATTGTGATTAGAGAAACAAATATCATTAATTGACATTAACACTTAATGACCATTAATGGAATATCTATAAACATCTTGCGAAAGTATGGGTAATACCCTAATTTTTGAATTGGCTAAGACCTTATTAAATGTAGCTTTAAGATGTTTAAATTTTGACCAACGCAAGAAGTCTTATCTATATCAGGAAAATGTCCATTTATGTCAGGAAAACGTCTATTTAAATAAAGGAAAATGTCCACTTATTGTCAGGAAAACGTCTATTTAAATAAAGGAAAATGTCCACTTATTGTCAGGAAAACGTCCATATGAATCCTCTGAGAACTAGACTACATAAGGCATACAAAGGTTCTATAAATATAAATTTAAAAATATATATAAAATTAAAAAAGAGCATTACTTGTGGATAACTTTATTTTTTAACTTTATTTTTCACAATAGTTGATTCAGGAGATTGAAACTTGTACATTGTTTTTAACGAAATTACGTAACTTACATAACTTATGATTATTTTAGTAGGTGGTGAAAAAGGCGGAGCTGGTAAAAGCTGCCTTGCACAAAACTTAGCGGTTTATTTACAAAAAAAGAATAGAGATGTTCTGCTTCTAGATGCAGATCCTCAAGGTACAACAACTGACTGGATTAAAGAACGTGATGAGAATGAGGATTTGAAAAATATCCCATCTGTACAAGCTTCAGGCAATATTCGTCAAGTTTTAAAAGATTTATCAAAAAGATATGAAGATATTATCATTGATGCTGGTGGGCAAGATTCAGAAGCATTGCGCTCTGCTATGACTATAGCAACACATATGCTATTGCCTTTTAGACCTAAACGTAGAGATCTAAAGACTTTGGATCATATGGAACAAGTATTAAAACTGGCACGAGCAGTGAATCCAGATTTGAATGCCAGAGCAATCATTACACAATGCCCAACATTACCGTCACAAGTACAGCGAATTTTAGATGCTAAAGAAGCCTGTGTATCGTTTGGAATAAAAGCCTTAGACCAAATCACGACAAACCGAAATGTTTATGATGATGCAGATGAAAATGGCTTATCTGTTTTTGAAGTAACAAGTGATCCAAAGGCAAAAGCAGAGATTGAAGGGATAGCTCAAGAGTTTTTAGGAGTGTAATTATGGCAGGTCTTAGCGGTTTAAAAAAGAAAACTGACGATCTTTCGGATCAAGATAAACTGGTTGAAAACTTTATATCTGGAGCTGATAAAAGAGTTAAGGACCTAGAAGTTTCACAAAAGAAATTCGTTCGTTGTACCTTTTCTTTAAATCAAGAATTAAGTGAGTTAATCGATGAGTTAATTATCAAAAGTAATAATGCTCGTGTTAACAGATCTAGTATTGTAAGAATAGCTTTAGAATCACTGGCAGAGCAGAATTTAGAAGATTTTAAGCAACTAGTTGATAAAAGTTTTAAATAAAATGAGAAGGGAACAGGTTATTTAATCTATAAGATTAAATAACATAACCTCATAACCTCATAACCTCATAACCTCATAACCTCATAACCTCATAACCTCATAACCTCATAACCTCATAACCTCATAACCTCATAACCTCATAACCTCATAACCTCATAACCTCATAACCTCATAACCTCATAACCTCATAACCTCATAACCTCATAACTTCATAACTTCATAACTTCATAATATATTAAAATTTAATTTTTAGATTTATGCCACTGTTAATTCATGGGCTACCACAACGTATGTTCTTCGTTTTCGCAAGAGATGCGGTGGATGTCTGGTGATTTGTAGTCATAAATTGTAGTCCCCACTTGTTTTTAAGTGGGGACTAAATTAAGGCTTATAGGATGAATTCATAAGGTGTGTTCAGCGGACGCTTACAAAAAAAAAAAACGAAAAAATAGTTAAATTAACTTTTCAGTATTAATTTGACTATTTTTAATTTTAATTGCTATTGAATAAAATTCGATTTAAATACAATTTTTTAGTGATTAAGTCCAACCCAGATATTTCTTTTTTCAAATCACATTTAAACGTAATAATTTTTTTTCCGTGGTCTACAGTGTAGCTAAAAATTAAACCATTATGTACTTTATAGTATTTATTACCGATATACTTGTATCCAAAAAAATGAAATGAAAGAAGAGAGTCACAAAATATTTCTAACATATTAGAATTATTTATATTAATAAAAGAGACAGTAAAGCTATCCGATGAATTGTGAACCAATTTATCAAGAATATTAAGAAGAAATGTATTGTATAGTTGCGAAGATTTCACTATTTAACCTTATTTAGAGCACACGAAAAACACGTAAAAAACGAGTTATCCTTTCATGTCTTTAAATAAGAGTGACTTTCTCCCGCTAGCCTTAATTCTAGCTAACCAACTAGTCTGTTATAAAACTAGGGGGCTATTGATTTTATAACTCAACAAAGATGGAAAATCTAGTTTTTTTTAGAAAATTATTCATTCTTCCTGCATTCTATTTAAGAGTATTAGAAACCAAAATCAAGGCTATCATTTGTATGGTTTAGACTCTTAGAATTTTTGTCTAATGTTGTAGATTTCTCTTTATTGAGGAGGTCTGTTTGATCTTCTATAGTTGGTGATGTTGGAGGCGAATTAGGAATAACAGTCTTGTGCTCATTTATTTGGTGCACAATATTGTGATCTATCTTATCGTTCGCTGAGCTTTCAACTTGACGATCTATTACTAATGGGTGGTCAAATTCGATTCTTATATTTGTTGCACGTGCAATTTCTTGCACCTGTCTTTTAAAGTCATCTGTACCAGAGACCAATACAACCCCAAATTTATCTCTAGCTAATAATAAGGCATCGTGAATATGGTCAAGCTGTTGGCTGACTACTGTAATATCTAAAGTTTTTTTGCTTTCAAAAAAAGCGACTTTCTCTTGATCGATATAAAATGTTTCTCCAAATCTGTATTCGATACGATATTTTTTAATAGGGGAAGCTGACTGTAAAATTTGATCAGAATCTTTCAATGTTTCTTTTGGCCTCGTGAAGATATTATTCCGCTCTAATTCCTGTTGTTTTTGTAGCTTAGCTTTTCTACTGTATTCGTAAAACTCAAACATCTGTAAGTAATCTAGTTCAGATAAAGATTCTGTCTGTTGATAGGATTTGTTCACTTTATTTTTAGGTATAAGTGTTAGGTCTTTCAAATGTTGCGAAGCATCGTTGGTTATAACAAGGGTATGGCATTTTTCGTTGATCATAGGCTGATGTTGTAAAGAAAAATATAATTGCCAGGTTTGCTCGATGTCATTTGAGTTGAAATATTTTTTATTTAATTTTGAAGCTTGTGTATAGATCAGGTTATGCAGCCTTTCTATCAAGATACTCTGATCGTCTTGATTAAGCTGAGGCAATTGATGCTTTTGAATACATGTTGCTAAAATAGATGTGAGCTGGCTCAGTTTGATGCCACAACAGTTCAGAAGTAAACCAGTTTTGATCAGTGCTGTGCTTTTGCATTCGCCTGTTGTTTTAAAATGTTGATAGAGTTGCTTGAAGCCAATTTGGAGTTGCTCTAATGATAATTCTGAGAGAGCAGGCAGAGTTCTACTTTTGTTTGTATCTTGAATTTCATTGGATTTATGTTGGGACAGCATCTTAAATAAGTTTTTAAAATCTGATGATCCTCGAACTGATACTTCATGCTCGGGATGTAAATTCTTTAAACATTGCTGTAATCGGGTGATTGAATAATTACTAAAGACCAGAATTCCATATCTATTTTGAATCCCAATAGGCTCTTTATGATCTTCTGAATCAAACAGTATTTTGGCAGTCTTGATTTCTGGGTTTTCTTGATAAATAAAATTTTTAGACTGACGTTGATCGAATAGAAATTGTTGTTGTATCAATAGAGGATTTGTGGGTGAGACAAATCTTAAAAAATCAGCATAAGAGGTAATTTGGGTTGAATCAAAGTTTCTAGACAAAAAATTTTGATCGAATAGCTTTTCAGAGGTCTGTTGGCTTAAATTTTGATTTTGGGAAAGAAATACTTTTCTAATTTCAGCTCTGGTGGTCAGTTGATCTGTATGATGTTGATAATGCAATAGAGTATAAATGGTATCAGTAGACTGTTCTGGAAATTTTTTCTGAAGTTGTTTTAAAAAAGAAGATTTATTGTTTTTATAAATTTCATTCTCGAAATTGATATCCCGGTACTTTGATCGACGATTCTGACTATAAACATCTTTAGTTGATTTCATCTTGAGATAAGCGTCATGAAGCTCCTTAACCAAAAAGTCTTCATTCTGGAATAAATGATAAGCAGAGATCTTTGAGGATTCATGTGGAGTGTGCTGAGCTGTCGTATTCAATTTGGGCTGATAGATTTTGATCTGATCAGCGTGATGAGGTGTAAACTCCCCCCAACGCTTTTCCAAGCTCTTTAAAGTGACTTGTTTATTGCAAAATAAAGAAGCCTTAAACGTCAGAGACTGTTGATCATCAGTTTTTATTTTAAAAATACTACCATTACGTTTTCGCTCATACAAAATTCCTAAACCTGCTAATTGTTGATGCCAGTCCTGCCAACTATTTGCATCTTTTAGGATCGGCTGAATGGTTTTTTCAAGGTCAGCTTGATAGTTGCCTGCAGTCACAATGTCATTGCGCAACTGACTCTTTTGTTGATGTCGATGTTCTTGATCACGAATCTTTGCACTGATTTTAAATGCATCAGGATTTGATATGTGGTTGATGTTTTTTTCACATTGGCCAGTTTCATGATTATAGATAAACAGAGGATTTGGCTCAGGTTCCCAGCCTTGTTTTGCTTCAATTTCAGCAGTGGCTCTATGCACTGCATTCAAAATCCAGCCATCGCCTAGCTCCACCGCTTGATGTTCATTATGATTATTCTTTCGGTATGGATGGATTCGATTAATGATCAAATGGAAGTGTACATTGTCTGTATCCATGTGCAATGCATACTGCATTTGTAAGTCATCTGCTTTGAGATGTTTACTTAAAATATCGATTTGTTCTTCTAATTCCTGGGTCGTTGGGACTTCAAATTTTTTAAAACTTCCGACGATATGAACAATTGGGTCATCCACGCGTGTATTCAAACTGGCAGTTTGTGACATTTCAATTTTTTGATACTCAATATTGTCATCCAGAAAGTTACGTGAATTCGAGTAAACACATTTTTCAGAAATGAGCTCATGACTAAAGCTAGCATGCAACTGAGTAATATAGTCACTGAGGTAGTCGATACGCGTTTGATTTGGATTATGTATGTAGTCTGATAAACCGTTGATACGATTTTCAACAGAAGTGCCTAAGGTGTTTGGAATTACTTTAATAATCATGTCTAACGTACCTGGTCATTTAGTCGACGCACAATGATTTTCAACTCATGCACGAGCTCTGTAATGTCACATAATTCTTCGGGGATCAAATCTTTATCTTTGAGTTCAATCAGTATTTTTGGAAGGACAACCCCAAGAATTCTGATCGTATGAATATCACGTTGATCAATCAATTGAGCGTAGTCATCACTTAAAATTTTTTTACGTATGTAGTCAGATTGATTCATCTGTAATGCCTTACAGGCATCTTTGATGAGCTGATGTTCATCTGCAGTTAAACGAACAATGATCTGCTTATTTCTTGATGCTTTAACTTTCATTTTTTTCTACTTTATACAAATTGAGACCGAGCGAAGCGAGCTCGAGATTTGTGAATCTGGACGATGTGATATACATCGTCCCATCCTGTACTTTTTTAGTGGTGGTCATGGTCAGTGAGTGAATTAACGACGTTAATGAAAATAATGAATGATTTATATTTTTTTTTGAGTGCAAAATGTTACATTTTTCAGTAATTCAAAAATTAGAAATGGGTCAAGTTTTACCATTTCTGTAATAGAATATATTCAGAAAAATTGGCTTATATATTTATTCTTAGGAAAAAACATGATACAAGACCAGAATGTTTCAGAACTTGATATTCAGAATCTAGCTAATAAAAATTTAACATCCTCAACAGAAAATACTTCTGAAACTGTATCGACAAAAGAAGAAAAGCATTCAAAAATTGTTGAGAAAAATCAAAAAATTTATAGTGTCAATGATTCTAAAAAATTTGAAGATATTCTTTTTCGTCATATAGAAAAAATGAATGAAAAGACGATCACACGTAATCAGTTACTTACTCAACACAAGAAAACCTTACTTGAACTCTTCAGTCTCGGTGCAACTGTAGAAGAAGTAGTGACTTTTCTAAAAGAAAACAATTTCACGAGTATTTCTGAAGAAAATTTAAAAGAATTTTTGAAGAAGAAAAAATAAATTATTGAATGTGAAGTAAGATCAAGTTGATTCGAGTGCATATGAAATTACTTCACACAAAGCAATTGATCCCATCGAAAGTATGATGTGTGCTTAAAAAACAGGAGGGTTTAACTTGGTAAACTATACATACTCATTAGGAGTTTACCATGAGCAAGAAATAGAAGACTTACACCGCAGAATTTAAAGCTGAAGCCATAAAAGCCATTGAAGAGAACCAAGGTAATGTATCGGAATCCGCTAGACAACTTGGCATTTCAATGCAAACCCTTTCGAACTGGAATAACAAAGCAAAGGCTGGAACTTTAGCAGGCACAAAACAGTATTCGCCCGATCTAAACGCCTTACTCGAAGAAAATAAGAAGCTTAAACAACAGCTCAAAACAGCTGAAATGGAACGTGAATTTTTAAAAAAGGCAGCAGCGTACTTTGCCAAAGAAAGTCAGTGAGGTACGCCTATATGAAATCGCAAAGCCACTTATTTCCGATTATTTTAATGGCTCGATTACTTCGTGTATCCGTTTCTCGCTTTTATGATTGGCTAAAGCGAGGCATGAGTAAAAGATCAATTCAGTGAAATCAGCAGACAATTTTGGTCAAAATAGCCCATGAAGAAACCAAACAAAGCTATGGCTATGTTCGATTAACCAAGCATTTACAAGCGCAAGGTATCAAAATAAGTACGTATGCTGTGCGCCAAATAAAAAAATCAAATCAGTTGTATTGTAAGCGCCATAAGCGTTTCAAAAGAACCACGAACAGTGATCACAACCGTTCTATTTATGACAATTTACTCAAGCAACAGTTTTCAATGACGAAGCCTAATCTTGCGTGGTCGAGTGACATTACCTACATTTGGACGGCTGAGGGCTGGTTGTACTTGGCAGCTGTCAAAGATCTTTACACGAAACAGGTTGTTGGCTATAGCTTAAATGAGCGCATGACAGCCAAGCTTGTTTGTGATGCATTGAATATGGCTATTCGCAATCAGAAACCTGCTAAAGATCTCATTGTACATTCAGATAGAGGCAGCCAATATTGCAGTAATGAATATCGAAACTTACTTGAGAAATTTGATTTTCAGGGTTCAATGAGCAAAAAAGGCGACTGCTTTGATAATGCACCGATAGAGAGTTTCTGGGGCATACTCAAAAATGAACTAGTCCATCATCGCAACTACAAAACAAGGGAAGAAGCCAAAGCGGATATTACAAAATATATAGAGTTATTTTATAATCAGCGAAGAATTCAAAAAGGCTTGGATTTTAAGACACCAAATCAAATGGCAGAAGACTTTTATCGGTTAGCTGCCTAGAATCTCCCAAGTGAAAGTCTCCTGCTAATTCAGCACACATCAGTCTTTCCACAGATGGATAAAAAGTAGGATGTTAAATTGACCAACACCTCTAATAAACACAACTCCTCCTTTAATTATACAAGTAGATTAAGACGTGCACGCCATCGCTTTAGTCTGCTGGCAGATAAGGCAGAAGATGATGAAATCGAGCGTCGTATTCGTGATGGGATTGAGCTATCAGGAGCCATTCCCTGGATTTTAATATTCGCTATTTTTATTGCATCAGTCGGATTAAATATCAATTCAACAGCCGTGGTTATTGGAGCAATGCTAATTTCTCCACTTATGGGACCGATCATGGGGGTGGGGCTGGGTGTAGCAGTTTATGACTTTAAACTGGTAAAACGGGCACTCTTCAACCTAGGTATTGCAACACTGATCAGCTTGGTCGTATCCACTCTATATTTCTCGATATCACCCCTCGATAATGCACAATCTGAACTTTTATCACGAACTAGCCCAACCGTTTGGGATGTGCTCATCGCATTATTTGGTGGATTGGCAGGAATCATTGGGATCACTCGAGAAGAAAAATCAAATGTTATTCCAGGGGTGGCGATTGCTACAGCATTGATGCCACCTGTCTGTACTGCTGGATTTGGTATTGCAACTGGACAGTGGAGCTTTGTTGGTGGTGCACTGTATTTATATACCATTAATTGTGTGTTCATCAGTTTGGCAACTATTATCGGTATCCGGATTTTAAGGTTAAAGCCACATAGTTTTGCTGACGAAAAAGTAGAAAGACGTGTAAAAATATCTTTGCTGATGATCGCAATGGTGACCGCAATTCCAAGTGCCTATCTGGCGACTAAATTAGTTAATGAAGAAGTTTTTAAATCAACTGCCAACAAATTCATTACACAAGAATTTACCTTTAAAGAAACACAAGTCGCCAGTTCAAAAATTGATAGCAAGACACGGACCATTGAGTTGGCTTTAGTCGGTTTGCCCTTAAGTCAGGCGACGTTGCAGAATATTGAAGGGAGACTTGCTGTTGCAAATCTCGAAGGAACTAAAATTATTGTGCATCAAACCAATGATGATAAGGTTGATGTGACTGCCTTAAAATCTGGGGTATTGAGTGATTTGTATCTGAATGGACAAGAAGCCCTGCGCCAAAAGGATGAACAGGTAAAACAATTACAGCAAGAATTAAGGGTGAAAAATGCTTTATTTGCCAATGCAAATGATGTTTTTGCAGAGCTACGTGCACAGCATCCCACTGTAAGCTCTATTTTTCTAGGACAAGGCATTGATTTACCGACTGATCCCAATCAAAAGCAAATACTGCAACTTAGTGTGAGAACATCTGAACCACTATCGAGTGAAGATCAAATTCGCATTGAAAATTGGTTCAAGGTTAGAATGAAGACGGATGCTGTACTATTAGATTTTTTGGTAAATCAAGATATTGTTAATCAAAAAGATAGCAGTTCAAACTAATACTTGTTAATTTGAACTGCTATGTAGATTGTTTAATTACGGACTACATTTAAAAAATACAAGTGGCGTTCGTATTGATCAATAATGTCCTGGAGTAAATCTTCTTGTGTCCATTCCATGACATTGTAGTTTTTCCCCCCTTCTTTTAGAAAAACTTCCGCTTTGTAATATTTCAGAGAGAGGCTACTTTCGTCATCGAGCATAAAACTCGGAGCTCGTGTTTCAGTAGCCACGACTTGATAGATGAAGTTGATTTCATTTTGATGATCTACTTTCAGTAATAGCCCCCCATCAACCTCACGGATTGAAACATCCAGATTCCGGCGCTGAAATTCATGTTTTATGTTCTGAAAAGCCTGATGAACATTCTGATGAATATAGGCTGTTACTTCGGCTTTAGAATGTGGGTAATGCATAATTAAACCTAGACGCTGTTGCCAGCTTCTTGGGTTTTGTATAGCTCGTGGTGTGATCCTAGCACTTTGTAGGGCCTGTACTTTTAAGACATCTAAACGTAGTGCCTTGATTAACCCCCAGCACAATAACAGCATAATGAAAGTAAAAGGCAAGGCACTCATGATCACTGCAGATTGCAAGGCACTTAAACCACCAACGATCAGCAAGATAATAGAAAGAACAGCAATCACAGCTGTCCAGAACAAACGTTGCCAAACAGGGGAGTGCTCCGTTTTAGCCGTAAGGTAATCTGTGATCAAGGCTCCTGAATCAGCCGAAGTAACAAAAAACAGGAAGATCAGGAGGGTAGCAACCAGACTGGATACACTAGAGAGAGGTAAAGTCTTTAAAAATTCGAATAAGGCAACAGAAGAATCTTTTTCTACAGCCAATACTAGACTGGAATGATTTTGAACCGTACCGGGTTTGTCGGAGACTTTTTTATTTAAGTTAGGCCACCTGACCTAACGGGTTAATCTTATCATTGAACCGTACTGGGTTTATCGGAGAGAAGTTTTTAATATCTAAATTTATGTAACTATAGAGTATACTTTAAAGTTACACAAAACATCTATATGAAGACTAAAGTCCAAATTAGTGTTTATGTTGGTTCAATGTATTACATTTCGTATTTTCTATTTGTAACGTAATTTCAGTAATATTATGATTATGTTTTAGAACTTCTAAGGCCTTTTGATAGAGTTGATCTGTATTGCTATTCGGAGCAACCAAATGAGCAGTTAAATGAATATTTCTTGAGGATATAGCCCAGACTTTCAACTGATGAATCCCTTCAACGCCCTCTAGCTTCAATAAATCATTTCTTAACGACTCAATATCAATCTCATCAGGAACTCCTTCAAGCAGAATATGAATACTTTGTTTTAATAAAATCCAAGTTCGAGGTAAGACCCAGAAGCCAATTAACACAGCGATTACGGTATCAACCCACATCCACTGGGTAAAATAAATAACTATTCCTCCGATAATCACGCCTATCGATCCTAGAGCATCACTAAGAACTTCTAAATATGCACCTTTTATATTTAGACTTCCTTCAGCACTAGCAGAAAGGATTTTCATTGAAATCAAATTTATGACCAAACCAATGACCGCGACAATCATCATTCCAACACTTTGAATTTCAGCAGGATTCGTAAAACGTTGATAAGCTTCATATACAATATATATTGCTACCACAAAAAGCATCACCGCATTAAACAGAGCCGCTAAAATTTCAAATCGCTGATAGCCAAAAGTTCTTTTATCATCTGCGGCTTTTTTACCAATTTTGATAGCGGCAAGAGCAATAGCTAAAGCGGCTACATCAGTAAACATATGAGCTGCATCAGATAACAAAGCCAAACTTTGGGTAATAAAAGCAGCGACAACTTCTACTATTAAAAAAGTAGTCGTTAAACCTAAGGCAACCATTAACTTCTTACTATTTTCTTCAGTAACAACCGCATGGCTATGATCATGATGTTCTGACATAAAATATTTTCCTTATTCTATTTATGACGAGCAGAGATATTGGATAACAGCCAATATCTCTGCTGTAAATCGACTAATCTATTGGATTAAGAAACTTTCTTTTCATTTATCCAACGATAAAGCACGGGTAACAGCACCAAAGTTAGTAATGTTGAAGAGATAATCCCGCCAATCACTACGGTTGCCAGTGGCCGTTGAACCTCAGCCCCTGTTCCGGTTGCCAGCGCCATTGGTACAAAACCCAGTGAAGCCACACAAGCTGTCATCAACACTGGTCTTAAGCGCAAAATAGCCCCTTGCCACACGGCTTTATGCACTGGATATTTGTCCCTTAATTCCTTAATAAAGGTCAGCATTACCAGTCCATTGAGGACTGCAACACCAGATAAGGCAATAAAGCCAATTCCAGCTGACATCGATAATGGAATATCCCTTAGCCAAAGGAACAGCACACCACCGGTCAAGGCAAAGGGTACCCCGGTAAAGACCAATAGACTTTCTTTGACATTGTGAAAGACCGCCATCAGTAAAATAAAGATAGTGATTAAAGCCAGTGGAATCACGATTTGCATCCGTGCTTTGGCTGAAGCCAAATTTTCAAACTGACCGCCATATTCTATCCAATAACCACTTGGCAAAGTGTATGCTTTGAGCTGTGTCTGTACATCAGAAACAAAAGACCCTAAATCACGCCCTTCAACATTCGTTGTAACCACAACTCGGCGTTTACCATTTTCTCGACTGACTTGGTTGATTCCTTCAATGGTCGAGACTTGCGCGACATCCGACAATAAAATACTGCCACCATTTGGAAGCTGAATAGGTAACTGGGAAACAGATGCGACACTACGGTCTTGCTCTCCAAGACGGATAACAAAATCAAAACGACGATCGCCTTCTAAAATCTCTCCCACGCTTTGTCCACCAATACTGGTTGCCACAAGGTCTTGAATTGAACGCACACTCAAACCATATTGTGCAGCCAAAGTTTTATTTACCTCGACATTCAGTAATGGCAAACCTGAGGTCTGCTCAACTTTCACGGCACTGCTACCCGATATTTGCTGAATGATTTTGGAGATTTTAGTCGCCTCAGTATTGAGGACATTCATATCATCACCGAAGATTTTCACACCAACATCACTACGCACACCTGAGATCAATTCATTAAATCGGAGTTCAATCGGTTGTGAAAATTCACTATTATTGCCTGGAATCGTGGCTAAATACGTCACCATACGGCCACGTAATTCATCTAAACTTTCTTTAGGATTTGGCCATTCTGAACGAGGCTTTAACATGATATAGCCATCTGAAATATTGGGTGGCATGACATCTGTTGCAACCTCGGCTGTACCCGTTCTGGCAAATACTGCCTTAATTTCAGGGAAACTCTTTAAAAGAAGTTTTTCAGTATTCTCCTGAATACGTAAAGACTCTACTAAGCCTGTACTTGGTGAACGTAACTGTTGTACCGCAAAGTCTCCTTCACTGAGCTGTGGTGCAAATTCACTGCCGAGTTTGGTACTGATAAATCCCGTAATCACTAATACACACAGTGCAAAAGTCAGCACAACTGCTTTGTATTGATACGAAATATCAAGAGTTTGCTGATATTTAGCTTTTAGCCATAACATCCAACGACTTTCTTTTTCTTGAATATCGCCTTTGACCCACAATGCCACAGCAGCAGGCACAAAGGTGATCGATAAAATAATGGCTGCAACAAGGGCGAGTACCACTGTCAATGCCATCGGATGGAACATTTTTGCTTCCACACCACTTAAAGCAAAAATCGGCAAATACACCACCAAAATAATAAGCTGACCAAAAATAAGAGGACGACGTGCTTGGCGGGCAGCCAGAAAAACTTCCTTAAAGCGTTCACTTTGTGTGAGAGGTCGTTTTAACAGTTGCTGTGTATGGGCTAAACGCCGGATACAGTTTTCGACAATCACCACAGCACCATCGACAATGATGCCGAAATCGAGTGCACCTAAACTCATCAGATTGGCACTGATATTTTTCTGTGCCATCCCGGTTAAGGTAAACAGCATAGAGAGTGGAATG
Source organism: Acinetobacter sp. Swhac1 (assembly GCF_013390985.1). Taxonomy (NCBI): domain Bacteria; kingdom Pseudomonadati; phylum Pseudomonadota; class Gammaproteobacteria; order Moraxellales; family Moraxellaceae; genus Acinetobacter; species Acinetobacter sp. Swhac1. The sequence goes on from NZ_JACASN010000032.1 coordinate 30,962, forward strand.
ACACAGGCAGTAATCAAGGCAGCACGGATATTCCCTAAAAACAGGAACAGAATGATGATGACCAGGATTGCTCCCTCTACCAAGTTTTTCTGAACGGTTTTAATCGCCTTCTCAACCAAGGTAGTACGGTCGTACACCGTTTCAATCACTACCCCTTTAGGCAAACTATTCTGAATATCTTGAAGCTTGGCATCCACAGCTTTAGAAACAGTCCGGCTATTTCCACCCATCGCCATCATGGCAACCCCTAAAACGGTTTCTTTGCCGTTATAGGTTGCCCCACCGGTTCTTAAATCATGCCCAATAGAGACTTGCGCAATATCACCAACCCGAATTGGGCTGCCATTTGGGCTACCCAGCATGGTGTTCTCAATATCAGAAAGCCCATTGAATGCACCCGGTACACGTACCGTCAGTTGCTGACCATTGTCTTCAATATAACCTGCACCTCGGTTCTCATTATTTTGCGCTAAAGCCTGTTGCAGTTGTTCTAATGAGATATTCAGTTGCTGCATCCGGTTTAAATCGGGAGAGACCACATAGGTTTTTTCAAAACCACCAATACTGTTGACCTCTGCAACTCCCTTAACACGTTGCAGTTGAGGACGCACAATCCAGTCCTGAATCTCACGCAAATCCATCGGCGTGTATGCAGTTCCATCCGGCTTTTTCGCATTCGGATCTGCCTTCAGTACCCATTGATAAATCTCACCGAGACCCGTAGAAACGGGGGACATCGTCGGTGCGATTTGTGCAGGCAACTCAGATTGCGCCTCCTGTATCCGTTGGTTAATCTGCTGACGGGCCCAATAAATATCAGTCCCATCTTTAAAGACAATGGTGACTTGAGAGAGTCCATAACGGGATATGGAACGGGTAAGCTCCAGATCCGGAATGCCAGCCATGGCATTTTCAATGGGATAGGTAATCCGCTGTTCGACTTCAAGCGCAGTAAAACCCTTGGCTTGAGTATTAATCTGGACTTGGGTATTGGTAATATCGGGTACAGCATCAATCGGGAGTTTCTGATAGCTATACACCCCGACCGCAATCCAGGTACAGACAAAGAGCAACACCCAAATCGCATTTTGTATGGAAAACTGAATGATTCGTTCGAATAAACCTTCTGGTTTTGGCAGATCAGAATTAATGTTCATGGCCTGCCTCGTCTTTTTCTAATTCAGATTTCAACAAGAAACTGCCTTGAGCGATATACTTCTGCCCTTCAGTCAGCCCAGAAATCACTTCAAGCCATTGTCCATCACTTGAAGCCTGCCCCAATTGCACTTTCTGTGCTTTTAAGTGGACTTGACCTTTTTGTTCTGAATCTACGATGAAAATACTGTCTTCACCTTCAATACTTTGCAGCGCAGACTTTTGAATCCGAAGGGCTGATTTTGCTGTAGCTTCCGGAATCAACACTCTCACTAACACATTAGAACGCAACTCAGTAGCTTGCGCATCGAGTTTTGCGCGCACCACCAGACGCCCTGTTTGTACATCTGCCTGAGAGGTTAGGCTTTGTACAGTAGCTTTATAGATTTGATCTGAATCATTCACTTTAAAGTCAATTTTTTGCCCGGCTTGCAGTTGACCTGAGAATTGATTCGGCAAATTAAACTCAAGCCATAAATCTTTCAGCTGTTCAATGACAAAGAGCTGATTAGCCAGTTGCACATTTTCACCGACCACAATATCTTTTTGACTGATCACCCCAGAGATCGGTGCTTTAATCAGAAAACGCCCATTGTTATTGCCACTTGCACCTAATGCATTTAAACGTGCTTGTGAGGACTGAACAGTAATCTGCGCTTGACGGTAGGCATTTTCGGCACGCTGGTAATCCTGTTTGGCAGAAATGCCCTGTGACCAGAGTTGCTGTTCTCGCTGGTAATCTTTACGGGCCAAATCCAGATTCACCTGTGCCATACGCAGATTTGCCTGTTGGTCGATCAGTTCAGGCACGATTAGTACAGCCAGCGTTTGTCCTTTTTGCACGCTCTGTCCTAAAGCCACATTGACCTGCTCGACATGACCACTAAAATTAGGCGATATATGCGCTTGTTGATCGGTATTCACCACCAATTTACCTGGCAGGGTTGTCAGCTTTTCAACCAATCCTGTGGATGCAACAGCAACTTTTAAACCTTGTTCAACCATTTGTTGGCTGGTCAGTTGTATTTCGCCTTCTTCAGCATGTCCTTCTTCAGAACTATCTTCATCAGAATGTTCGGCATTTCCCTCTTCATGACCATGCCCCTCAGATTCAGTTTTTTTTGAACTTAACCAAATAGCCAGACTAACCAAGACCGTAATCAGAATCAAAATTGCAATCATGAGAGACTGGGATATTTTTCCGTTTTGCTTAGCGTTCATTTTATCGTGCTCCCCCATTGATTAAATTTTGCGATGCTTCGACTGCCTTTTTATTCAGTTGTGTATAGGCATCCGAACGGCTAATTTCTTCATAACTTGTGCCAATACTGAGTGCCTCAGCTGCGAGGGCAGTTTGCCAAGCTTGACGTAGAATTTGTAATTGACCCAATCGAAGATTCTGCAGTTGGGTGGTTGCTTGCTGAACGTCGGTAATGGACAGTTTCCCTGCCTGAAACCCTTGTAAAGTACGGCTCTGAACTTTGGTCGCCAAAGTAACTTGTGCTGTTGTGGCATCGAACTGGCTACGTAAACCTTTGAGCTGATGCATGCTGTTGGCAATATTGAGTATTTGTTGCTTCAGCTCACGCTGCTGCTGTTGGTTCAGCAATATTTGCTGTTGCTGGACCATCGGGATCGCATATTGCTGGCGGTTGAAAATATTCAGTGGAATAGCCACGCCGATTGCCAAAGTCGTATCGTTGCTTTCATTAGGGGTTTTGCTACGTTTCATGCCTACATTTAAAGTCGGATTGGGACGTGCCTGAATTCTTAAATTTTCAATTTGATGATCCGATTGCTGAATGTTCAAGGCATAGAATTTTTCTAGCCACCCTTCAGCAATATACCGTTGCACAGTTTGGAGACTTTGCTCTGGCCAAGGGATAGCGGTTTTATTCAATTGAAGATGTGAAGATGTTTCTCCCCCCCACAAATTAGACAGCTGACGACCGGCAGCTTGTTTATTCAGCATCGCTTGCTGATAAAGTCGTTGGATTTCTAGCGCTTCAATTTGGGTACGCTCAAAATCAACCAGGGCAATACTGCCTGCCTGATAGCGTTTCTGGGCACTGTCCAGATTGGCTTTACTTGTTTTTAACTGTACTGAATAAGCAGACTGCTCAACCTCAGCAAGTGCAAATTGCGACCATGCAAATTTAACAATCAGTTGGCTTTGTGCCTTCCATAATTGCTGTTGCAATTGGATTTGTTGATTCGAGGTATTGGCAATCACCCGGTTCAGCTTACGCTGACCAAATAGATCTAGAGGTTGACTAACGCCAACATTGAATTCCTGTTCTTGACCTGAGCCAAAGCCAGACTGTTCTAAACTTATACTTGGATTCTGCCATAACCGACTTTGCTGAATATTCAATTCAGATATTTGCTGAACTTGTTGCCACAGCTTGTCTTGAGTCTGGTAACTTTGTACTTTTGCTAAAGCGGATTCAAAGCTGGTAACGTTTTCAGCATAGCTATATTGCATAGCCGCTGCACATATACAAGCAACCAAGCTATGACGCAAGAGTATAATTGATTGTGAAGACATGATTTTTCCCACTTATTTAAATAATAAAAGTGGTGGGAATGTTTTAGGCTACCCCACCATGAGCGGGGAAAATTTGGGAGGTGGGCTTTGTTGAAACAAGTCAGGAGCCTGATAGCTGTTTTTCCAATGAAATTGTGGATTCACTTTAACTTCAGAGCTTGGATGAAACACATCTACTTTTTCATTTTGTACAATCAAATGCGTCATCGATGGTAGATGATCTTGATGATCTTCACCGATTTCTAAATCGCTACTGAATGTTTTTATGTTTTCTGACTGTCCATTATGATCGTGTTGACGACTATCGCTGGCACACAAGGTATTTTGGTGATGACCAAAATGATAACTCTGCTGTGATTGAGGCTGTTGTTCATGGACACAAAAGGCCGCCGCCACATTCCAAAAGCTTTGGAACATGAACAATCCAACCAAGACTGTAATCCATGTAGTAGAACGCATCATCATAACAATCGAAAAATTTGTACCAAGTATAAGGCTTAGAGCCACTCCAAGGTCAAGCTTAATAAATTAAATTAAACATTCAATGAACACTGAATAGCCGGCACTTTTGCAAATTTACCTTGTCTCTATAAGCTCACATCAATTTCAGGTAAGAATAACAATAGATAGTGAACCGTACCGGGTTTGTCGGAGAGTCAATATTCTGAGAGACTACCCCGATGACAAAATTAAAATATACCCCTGAAATCAGAGGGTAATCCTCCCATAAATAACCGAAGTTAAAAGTAGAGGTTAAGCAGCCATTAGAGGTGGCTTTCCTTTGTTAGCTTGATGTGGTCTTTCATGGTTGTAATGCCACAACCAGTTTGTTGCATAATCTTGTACTTCATCCAAAGTATCAAATAAATGCTTGCTCAGCCAACTATAACGTATGGTCCGATTATAGCGTTCAATATACGCATTCTGCTGGGCACTGTTGCAAATAGAGATTTGAGTCGATGAAGTTCCTTTTTAAAAGTGCTTAGAGACCGAAAACCCTGTTGATTAGACACACTTCACCTTGAGGCTGACCATAATAAAATGACCATGCTTGTCCTTTACGTAGTGCACGCATGACTTCAATACCTTTAATTGTGGCATAAGCCGTCTTCATAGATTTGAATCCTAATGTGGCCCTGATGATCCGCTTTAACTTACCATGATCACATTCAAT
>NZ_JACASN010000033.1:0-34365 GCF_013390985.1 Acinetobacter sp. Swhac1
CAAGCGTACCCGTCATAGCTTGAAAAAAAAGAGATCCGATTGCATTTGAACAAGCAACACAGCAGATTGAAAAATTACGAGAGCAAGCGGCACGTGGTGAAATTATATTAGGTTATGTTGATGAAACAGGGTTTTCATCTACACCTGATAACCGCTATGCGTGGACAAAGATAGGTGATGTTCATGCGGTTGATGCAATAAGATTAAAACGAGTTAATGTCATGGGGTGTTTGCTTTCAACGGGGAAACTGGTGACAAGTTGTTTACAAGAGTCAGTTACAAGCACTTGGTTTTATGCCTATTTAACTGGAATAGCTCAACAAGTAAAACAGACTTATAACCTTCCATTGGTTCTTATTGTTGATAATGCCTCGATTCATAGAAGTAAAAAGATGGCTGATTACAGAGAGCTACTTAAAAGTAACTTTTCGACGAATTTGTATTTTATTCCAGCTTATAGCCCTGAGTTAAATCGAATCGAGATGGTATGGAAGCAGATGAAATATTATTGGCGAGATTTTCAAGTCATGACAGCTGATAAAATAGAGCAATGGGTGGAGAGAGTATCAAACCAATTCGGAAAAGAATACATGTTTACTTTTTAATGACAGCTTATAAGCCAATGGGAATAAATGCAGAATTAGCAGCGGTTGGTAGTAATTTAAAAACCAAAGACTTTACAAGTCAAAATAAAAAAGGGGTAAAAACTGAAGCAGTATTCACCCTGACTAAATCTTTTTAAAAGTTAAATGCCAATAGTATCAGCAATACTATTGGCATAATTATTTTACTTGAGTGATTTCAATATATGATCTATCTCACTTCGATTAAAACCTCTTTCTTTAAAAATAGTATGAATTATTTTTTTCATACTTTTTGACGCATACTGGTATTTCTTTACTAAAATGTCAGAATCAATTTCCTGTAAACTATACTTCAAATATAATTCTTCATTGAGCTTCTGATTTCTAGCATCATCTTCATTATTTATCGTGTTATACATTTTTAAGCAGTTAAATATCCCAATGTTGTTCGATCAAAGTAATTTGGCTGTACATATACTGATGCTCAGCACGTTTAACTGCACACCATAATTCCATAAATCTTTTGCCGAGATATTTTTGCAAAACAGTATTCCGGTGAAAAAATGTTAAAGCATCCAGCTGATTCGTACTTAAAAAGTGCGGCTGATGTTTATTTTTTATCTGAGTGGCTTGCTGTGGAATTTCTAGATTCTGTGTCAACCCATGCAGTGTGCCGATCAAAATCAGGGCTGCAGTTAAATAAGGATTGCAATCCGCACCTGCAACACGATATTCCAAGCGTTGATTTTCATTGTCCGAACGTGGTATGCGAATGGCCACATTGCGGTTATTCACGCCCCAATTAGCTTCTAAGGGCACATGGTTTCCAGCTTTAAACCGGCGGAATGAGTTTACATTCGGGGCAAGCACCGCCATGGACGGCGGCAGCAAGACTATCAGCCCGCTGATCGCCTTTAATAATTGCCGTGACGGTAAAGGATTCTGCTTCATGCTGAAAATATTCTGCTGGTCTTGATTTAACAAACTCATGTGAAAGTGCATGCCGCTGCCCGCTTTATTCAGATCAGGCTTAGCCAAAAAGCTTGCATGTAACCCATGTTCTACAGCGACTTGCTTAATGGTGCGCTTTAGCATCATGATCTGATCGCATAGCTTCAAAATATCACCGCTATGCTGAATATTAATTTCGTATTGCCCGGAAGATGATTCCGAGACTAAGCCTGTAATCTGAATCCCCTGCAAAAGGGCAATCCGTTCAATTTCATCCAGAACGTCTTGATATTTATCTTGCGCATTCACATCAAAACATTGATTTAAATAAATCTGATTGGAGCCAGATTTTTCATTGCTGTCAAATAAATAAAACTCCAATTCTGCGGCCATGCAAGGATAAAAGTTTTGATCATGCAGCGCTCTTAAACTTTTTTTTAAAATATTGCGCGGTTCAACTTCGCAATCTTGATGATTGTCATCTTTCATGGTTAGGAATAACTGTGCATTGGACTCTGGATTTAAAGCGCAGGGCTGCAGGCTTCCCAATATAGGTTTACATAAATAATCCGGCTCACCGATCGATTTTCCTAAACCCGATTCTTCAATCACTTCTCCATCAAGACTCATGGCATAAATAGACATTGGGAAATAACAGCCTTGTGCAATATTTTTTAGACCGACAATATCTATGCGCTTGCCGCGGACATGACCATTCAGATCGTGCAGGCAAATCTCAACATGACGGGTATTGGGATAGCGCTGCAGATAGTTTTCGATTTCTTCTGAAAATAGAATATCTTCAATATCGCAGCATTGACGCGCAGATGGCATGGATTCAGGGACCGCTTCTTCGTCAGCTATATTATGTCTAGCCATGAGTAAATTACTCATTATTTTGTCCTGTTAAATATTAACAATGATCAAAATAAAACAAGTTCTACCGAATGTAACGTAAATAAACCGTAAAAAAGCACCCAACTAATATGATTATTTTTTAAACTATTAAAACCACGAAAAAGCTAATTTAAAATAAGTTAAAACATAAAAATAACAATAGATCTCTTTCATAAATCAAAAAACGATCTTCTTTTTGGTTAATATTTGCACTCCGGATTTCTTAGCATTCGTGCATAATCTGCGGATGAAATACATCGATTCAAACAAGCTTTCTGATCCTCAGTTCAAGCGATACACAGGCATCTCATGGTCAACTTTCTATTTGATGGTTGAGCAATTGCAGAAGCATGTCTCTGCCAAAGACAGACCGCCCAAGTTAAGCCTGGAGGATCAGGTTCTGCTCTGTCTGAGCTATTGGCGGGAATACCGAACCTTATTTCACGTTGCGACGAGTTACGGGGTTTCAGAGCCCACAGCCTCAAGAATTGTCCGTCATGTTGAAGACTGCCTGCTTCGGTCCAATCTGTTTAATTTACCCAAAGATTTACCCGAGGGCGAAGGCATCGACTGGAATGTTGTGATCGTGGATGCCACGGAAATTCCAATCCAAAGGCCTAAAAAAACAGAAGAAAAGCTATAGCGGCAAAAAAAAGACCCATACCTTTAAAGTACAAGCCATGATTCACTACAAAACTCAGCAAATTCTGAGTTTATGTGCCAGTCGCGGGGCAGTGCATGATTTCGAGTTGTTCAAACGCAATTTAAACCAGATTCCTTTTGGGGCTTTTATCCTGGCAGATAAAGGCTATCAGCGGATTTATGTGTTGTATCCGAATAGCCTGTTGCCATTAAAAGCCAAAAGACACTGTAAATTGGATCCTGAATTGAAAATCTATAATCAAGAAATCAATAAAAGATGAATCGGAATTGAGCATGTATTTGGCAACCTGAAAACCTTCAAAATCCTTGCTGAGCGTTATCGAAATAGATGTAAAAGGCTTAGTTTGAGATTCAATTTAATCGCTGGAATCTACAACTTGGAACTGAGCAAAAAATGATTTATGAAAGAGGTCTAATTACTCATGTAAAATAAATGGCATATTTAATATTAATAAATCTTCAAAAATCGCAAACCCACTCCCGGTTCAGTAATAATATATTTAGGCTGCACAGCATTATCATTTAACTTCACTCTTAATTTAGCCACCAGAATCCGTAAATAATGCGTATCTTCTTGGTGCGTTGGCCCCCACAGCTCTTTCAATATTTGCGGCTGAGTAATCAATTGGCCTTTATTTTTCGCCAATAAATTCAGCAGCTGATATTCTTTGCGTGTTAAGGAGAGCAATTGTTGATTTAAAAAAACCTGCCGTTTGGAAAAATCGATTTTTAATACGCCATCATCAAAAATTACAGTATCAACAGTACTATGCTGGTGCTGCCTAAGCAGTACACGAATGCGCGCCACCAGCTCCTGAACACTAAACGGCTTGGTGACATAATCATTTGCGCCAGCATCCAGAAGCTTCACTTTTTCTTCTTCATTTGCCCGCACAGACAGCACTATCACTGGAACGTGCGACCATGTGCGAAGCTCAGACAAAACCTCATAACCATCCAAATCTGGCAAACCCAAATCGAGGATCACTAAATCTGCGCCTTGCAAAGCTAGGAGTTCCAAACCCTTTTGGCCATTTTCAGCCAAAAGGGTTTTATAGCCTTGCGCTCTGAGTGCTATATCCAAGAATTTTCGAATCTGATTTTCATCATCAATAATCAAGACATTGGTCATGGAGCTGGCTGATTCATTCTGTTCTGGCATTTTCCCACCTAAAAGCTGCTAGATGCTTTAAGTAATTTGCTGAATAGGAAGCTGTATGCGGATACATGTTCCTTGATTGTTCTTGCCTGATGATGCCATGATTTTCCCCATATGCGCACCCACAATCGCTTTCACAATCGTCAAGCCCAAGCCTGTACCATATTGCCCGCGGTCACCGCGCTGCATGGTATAAAACATGTCAAAAATGCGTTCCCGCTCACCTTCCGGGATACCCTGCCCCTTATCAGTTATGGCAATTTCGATCTCATTTTCATTCACCTGCTGCACCTCAATCATCACAGCTTTATTCTCTGGTGAAAATTTTGCGGCATTTTCCAGCACATTAAAAATGGCCTGTTCAATCAAGGCGGCATGTACAAATAAACTCAAAGATTCTTGAGGCGCATGCACTTCAACCAATGCATCTGGCATATAACGGTTTAAACGGCGCACTGCTGAACCGATCAGTTCATCAACTCCAATCCAGTCCCGCTTCAAGCTTAAGCCTTCATGGCCTAAACGGGTCATATCCAGTAGGTTTTGAATATAGCGGTCTAAACGTTCCCCCTCTAAATGAATCGCTTCCAGCAAGCTGTCCTGATCATTTTCATTCATGGAATGGCGGTAAGTGCTCAAAGTATCCGCTGCTCCAATCATCGACGCCAAAGGCGAGCGTAAATCGTGCGATACGGATGATAATAATGCCGAGCGCAATTTTTCCGTTTCAGAATTCACATTGGCTATTTCCAAAGCCTTGGTCAGCTGGGTGCGGAAAATCGCCTGCGCAAGATACTCTACCATGAGTTCAGCGAGCTGTTTTTGCTCCGTATTGATTACTGCTTGCACATCTTTAAGTTTCAACCCCACCACGCCTAAGCATTGCTTGGAAGCCAATAAGGGCAAAAACCACCACTCATTTTCCGTCAAGGTTTGGGTAAAGCGACCGGACGGTTGATGGTTTTTGAATGTCCAATCGGCTGAAATTTTTTCTTTATTACTCATGATAGTGGATGATGCTTGAGTTGCTGCAGTATCTGGGAAATACAGCCAGACATCTGCATTGAGATTTTTACTCAGGCTATGTTCAGCAATCTCCTTGATTTGTGCCAAATCTAATGCTGTGGACAGCTTCTGCCCTAAATCCTGCATAATGCTGTTATAACTGTTCGCCGTTTTGAGTGCAGTCACCTGTTCTTTCAAACGTGACGCTAATCGGCTCGAAATTAAAGCCGCGCCCAAAAATGCAACCACGGTGACAATCCCCTGATGTGCAGAAATCTGAAATGTAAATTGCGGGGAAATAAAGAAAAAATTATAAGCTAGAAAGAATAGGATGGCTGAAAAAGCTGCAGCCAGCATCCGTGTTTTTGATGCCACAAAAACCACAGCGGTGATAAAAATCACCGAAAGATCTTCAATCCCTAAATACTTTTCCCCTAAGCTTGCAATCACAATGCTGATGACCGTGGTGGCTAGTACGTACTGTATTTCTCTCAGCGACAAGAATGCCCTTTGAGTGAAAAAGGACAGATGCTTATTCTCTGCAATAATCGGCACAATACTGAGTTCAAAACTGGGCCGGTATTGCAACAACTGATCAATCAAATTGAGCCTTAAATTCAGCGAAAACTTTTGCGGAGCCGCTTGTGCTAAAACCAAGGTTGAAATGCCGCGGTCCATCACATAATCAAATAAAGTTTTAGCATGTTGCTGGCCGTGAAGGACTTCAGTCATTCCGCCCATTTGACGCGTTAAGTTTAAAGCCCGTTCAATTTCACGGCTTTGCGAGTTTTCCTGTTTATTCATGATTTGCGTATCATGAGAAAAAGCAACAACTGTCCAGTTTGCCGCACGATGCTCGGCAATACGGCATCCAGTCCGAACTAAAGCTTCAGAATGCCCTTTGCCATCAATCATAATTAAGACATGATTTTTTAAGGGAATTTGAGCAAGCCCTTGAATGGCGAAATTTTCGCGTACATCATTATCAACATAATTGGCCACAGTTTGCATTGCCAGTTCACGCAGTGCCGTTAAGTTGGAGCTGTTGAAAAATCGCTGCAAGGCCTGTTCGGCCTGCTCAGGCACATAGACCTTTCCTTGGTTTAAGCGCTCCAACAGCTCATTTACAGGCAAATCAATCAAGCGGATATCTCGAATCCGTCCGAATACCCGGTCTGGCACGGTTTCAGTGACACGAATCCCTGTTATTTGATATATCACATCATTCAAACTTTCCAAATGTTGAATGTTCATGGTTGTAAAAACATCAATTCCAGCATCTAATACTTCATTGATGTCTTGCCATCGTTTTTCATGACGGCTGCCGGGCATATTAGTGTGGGCAAACTCATCCACCAAAACAATACTGGGCTTTTTTTCCAAAACAGCATCCAGATTCATTTCCTCCAGATGCTGCCCTTGATATTCAATAGCCTTGCGCGGAATAATCTCTAAACCAGAAATTAAATTTTCAGTTTCTCTACGGCCATGCGTTTCTACATAGCCAATGACGATATTAATACCCTGCAGCGCCAGTTCATGCGCACGAACCAGCATGGCAAAGGTCTTTCCCACGCCCGGAGCTGCGCCTAAAAAAATCGTCAGCCGCCCAGACTGATAACGCTGTGTATGTTGCAGCAAAACATCGGCTTTATTGGTTCGTGGATCAGTCATAGAAGTAATCTTTATTTATTGCTTTAAAAGATGTTTTTAAATTCATTTAAATGCGTCTAAAGTCAGCTTGGCTATTGCTGGGCAATATGGATGCCACCGTTGGGCGGAGGTATAGAACATCCCCTCGCCCAACAATCGTATATAACTTAATTCAGATTATTCAATAGCTTTCAATCACTATATTTTAATCATCAAGCCATTCATATCACTTCCCGCCCCGATCCAAAGCCAAATTCAATTCAAGCACATTGACACGTGCCTGCCCTAAAATCCCAAAAATCGGCTGAACCGTATGCGACTGAATCAGTTTTTCGATATTCTGTTCAGGCATATGCCGTGCATGGGCAATCCGCTTCACTTGAATCATGGCTGATTGCACGCTAATTTCAGGGTCGATGCCGCTGCCTGAAGCGGTGACCAGATCCGCAGGAATTTTAGATTTTTCAATCTGTTCCTTCGCTGCGATTCGATTCAGCCGTTCCTCTATGGCTTTCTGCAGTTCAGGATTGGTTCTCGCCATGTTGCTTCCGGCCATCGCCATAGGATCATAATTTGCGGCAGATGGACGCGGATGGAAATATTGAACTTGGGCAAAAGGCTGTGCCACTAAGCGTGAACCGATCACTTGATTATTTTCGACAATCAAGCTGCCGTTGGCTTGTTTTGGAAAGAGCATTTGTCCTAAGCTGGTTGCAGCAGCACTATATACAAAGCCGCATAAGCCTAGAGCAATGATGGTCATTCCAAACGAAGCGCGCAGTTTCTCACCCCATGATGAGTCTGCCAATTGATGATTTTGCATATTCACTTTGTCATCCTCAAAAAATTTATAGGGCCAAGATTGGACTGATCAGCAGATCAATCGCTTTAATGGCAATAAACGGTAGCAGCACCCCGCCCACACCATAAATCAGCATGTTGCGGCGCAATAATTGGGTAGATGTCGAAGGTTTGAATTTCACACCGCGCAGTGCAATTGGAATCAGCATAGGAATAATGATCGCATTAAAGATCAGCGCAGACAGGATGGCACTTTCAGAACTGCCTAGTTGCATGACATTTAACACATGCATTTGCGGAATTGCCGCGACGAATAATGCCGGCAAAATTGCAAAATACTTTGATACATCATTTGCCAAGGAAAAGGTGGTTAATGCACCGCGAGTAATCAGCTGCTGTTTGCCTATTTCAACCACAGATAGCAATTTGGTTGGATCAGAATCTAAGTCCACCATATTGCCTGCTTCTTTGGCTGCTTGCGTTCCCGAGTTCATGGCTAAGCCAATATCTGCTTGAGCCAACGCTGGTGCATCATTAGTGCCATCGCCGACCATCGCGACCAAGTGCCCTTTGTTTTGCTCGGTTCGAATACAAGTGAGTTTATCTTCAGGTTTGGCCTCAGCAATATAATCATCCACACCAGCTTCGGCAGCGATGGCCGCTGCTGTGAGCGGATTATCTCCGGTCACCATCACAGTTTTAATGCCCATTTCACGTAAGCGCGCAAATTTTTCTTTAATGCCTTGCTTAATCACATCCGATAGTTCAATCACCCCCAGCAAATGATGGTCTTTGGCCACCACCAGCGGCGTTGCCCCTTTTGAAGCTACTTGTTCTACGCGCGCTTTCAGTTCGGCATGATTTTCAAGGTTTTGCGAAGCGAATTTAAGAATGGCATCCATAGCGCCTTTACGCACTTGATGACCATCCGCCAAGTTAAGACCTGAAATGCGTGTTGAAGCATTAAAAGCGATAAATTCAGCCTGTTCAGGCTCGGCCACTCTTTCACCTTGCTCTTTGGCCAAAGCCACCACCGATTTACCTTCTGGTGTTGGATCGGCCAAAGAAGTCAGTACCGCCGCTTGGCGAAGCTCAGACTCCGTCACTCCTGTTAATGGATAAAAAGCGGTCGCCTGACGGTCACCGTAAGTAATAGTTCCTGTTTTATCGAGTAGTAAAACATCTATATCACCTGCAACTTCAACCGCCTTGCCTGATTTGGCAATCACATTGGCTTTGAGCGCTCTGTTCATCCCTGCAATCCCAATAGCTGGCAATAAGCCGCCAATGGTGGTTGGAATCAAGCAGACCAATAGCGCCACCAATAAAATCGGGCTGATTTCCATATTCAGGAAATGTCCAATCAACGGCAGGCTGACCACGACGATTATAAAAGTCACAGTCATCACGGTCAGTAAAATACCTAAGGCAATTTCATTCGGTGTTTTTTGACGGTTTGAGCCTTCGACTAAAGCAATCATTCGGTCGAGAAAGCTATTCCCCGCCTCTGCGGTCACTTGCACGATGATCCGGTCTGTTAAGACTTTGGTTCCGCCAATCACCCCAGATTTATCTGTGCCCGCTTCACGGAGTACCGGCGCAGATTCACCTGTTACTGCAGCTTCATTGATCGTGGCAAAGCCCTGAATTATTTCACCATCTGCGGGAATCAATTCCCCTGCACGCACTTCAATGAAGTCATGCATGTTCAATTCAGCCGCTGAAATCTGCACCCCATCCATATCATCTTTAGAATGGATACGGCGCGCCGTCAAATTCTGACGAGCTTGACGCAGTGATGACGCCTGTCCGCGGCCTTTGGCTTCAGCAACCGCTTCGGCATAATTGGCAAAGAGAACCGTCACAAATAAAATCAACGTCACCAAGAAACCAAAAACCAAACTAGATTGACCTAGAATTGTACTGATCAGTGTAATCAGCGTGCCAAGCCAAACGATGGCCATCACTGGATTTTTAATCACATGCTGCGGCAGCAGTTTAATAAAAGCATTTTTCCACGCTTCAGCTTGAAATAAGGTTGAAGCTATGGTGTTTTGCTGTGTTTGAACAGCGTGTTTTGAATGATTCATTGTACTCACCCTTAACCTTGAACCAATAACAGATGATCAGCGATTGGTCCCAAGACCAGGACTGGCATAAATTGCAATAAGGTCAACATCACCACAATTGCGATTAACGTTAGTGCGAATGTTGGCGTTTCAACTTTTAAACTGCCACTGCTTTCAGGCGCTTGGCGTTTAGCAGCTAAACGTGCAGCGATGATTAAAGGAATAATCAAGGTCGGGAAACGGCCGAGCAATAAAGCGATACCGCAAGTGACATTCCACCATACGGTATTGTCTGCCAGCCCCTCAAAGCCTGAGCCGTTGTTGGCAAATGCAGAGACATATTCGTACAACACTTGGGAAATGCCGTGGTATTGTTGATTGCTGTTGCCCGTCAATTCAGGGAAAAATACGGTTATTGCCGTTAAACCAAGAATGACAATGGGTTGAATCAGAATCACCACAGCGAGCAACTTGATTTCACCGGCTTCAATTTTCCGTCCAAACAGCTCTGGAGTACGCCCTGTCATTAAGCCAGCAATAAAGACCGCTAAAAACAGATAAATAATGAATTGCTGCAAACCACAGCCAATTCCGCCCCAAATGGCATTGATCAGCATATTGGACAATTGCACCATGCCTGTGAGCGGAGCAGATGAATCGTGCATCATATCCACAGACCCGTTATTGACTTGGGTGGTGACCGCTGACCACAAGGCAGAAGATGCTTCGCCAAAACGCACTTCCTTACCTTCCATGACTGAAAGCAATGTTGACGTCGATGAAAGGCTTTCTGACCAGATAGCGCTGACTGCGGAAATGATCGACATCAGCAGCATCGAAGCAAAGACAAAGCCAGCGAATTTGGCACGTTTGGTGAAAAAGCCCAGCATGAAAATCACCGAAACAGGGATCAGTAAAATCGCAAGCATTTCTAGAAAGTTTGACAATGGTGTCGGATTTTCCAAAGGTACACTGCTGTTCGGACCATACCAGCCACCACCATTGCTACCTAATTGCTTTATCGCCACCATTGGTGCAACTGGGCCTAAAGGTATTTTTTGCGCTGTTAATTCGCTGCTTTGATCGATGACTTGAACTTCTGGTCCGCCTTGAAAAGTCGATGGCACACCTTGGCTAGTGAGCAGCAATGACCAAACCATGCATAAAGGAATCAAAAAGCGGAATGTCGGACGAATCACATCAGCCCAATAGTTGCCGACATCAATTTGCTGCACTTTATGCTTAAAGCTGGTTTGCTTATCGGTTTCAGAAAGCACATTGGATTGTTTATAAAATAGTGCTCGTACTGTTGCCACCACCATTGCGAGCCCCATCATCGGCGTGATGATCTGCAAGCCGACAATGCCAACCATTTGCGATAAATATGACAGTTGCGCCTGTCCTGAATAGTGCTGCTGATTGGTATTGGTCAAAAATGAAATCATGGTATGCAGCGCCAAATCCCATGACATATTCGGTGCATGGTTTGGATTCAGCGGCAGGCTGGCTTGAACCATAAATAGAATCCAAGTCACCAAACCGATCACCGCACAGCTCATGACAAAATTGAATGAATAGGTTTTGACATTCATTCCCCGTTTGGGATTGGTTCCTAAAACCGCGTAAATGGGCTTTTCAATCCAATTGAATAGAGGATCAATTTTCATCTCGCGGTTGTGCATTATCGCTGCGAGGTATTTACCCAAGGGATAAGCCAGAACAAAGACGATGGCTAAAAGCAAAGCAAACTCTAACATGGCATTTCACTCCTATGTTTCAGAGCTGAAATCTGCTTAAAGAAGTTGAAATAAGATATATTTTGATTGTTTTGTACAACGCAATTTTTTTGATGCTGTACCTGCTGATGCGCGTGAATGACCGCACTCATGTTTTTCATCCTAAGCATTGGGATATTCCACTATCTAGTATGAAAAATAAAACCGTAAAGTCTCTATCCATAACTTTGGATGCCGCGTAAAGAAAGCGTAAAAATTTGGCTCAGTGAATTTATAAATGCAGAAAAATATCTTAAAAGTGATGGCTATTATTATTCTGTGACTCACTTTATTTATGGATATAATTTCAGTACTTAAAGCCTTATTTTTAGGTTTTATAGAAGGTTTAACGGAGTTTTTACCCATTTCCAGTACTGGTCATTTAATTTTATTTGGCCATTTAATTGATTTTCATTCAGACTCAGGCCGTGTCTTTGAAGTTGTCATTCAACTGGGCGCAATCTTAGCCGTTTGTTGGCTCTACCGTAAAAAAATTATTAATCTACTACATGGTTTTATATCAGGTGATTACCATGCGAGACGTTTTGCGATAAATGTCTTCATTTCATTTATTCCTGCAGTAGTGATCGGAGTTATAGCTGTTGATTTTATTAAACAAGTTTTATTCAGTCCTTCGGTTGTGGCATCTGCACTGATTATTGGTGCACTGTTAATTTTTGCTGTAGAAGCTAAAAATTTTAAAGTCCAAACCATTGAGGCAACCAATATTGGATTCAAACAGGCCATTGTTATTGGTTTGGTTCAATGTCTTGCGATGATTCCGGGGACTTCACGGTCTGGTGCAACCATTATTGGTGCCGTTACTTAGACATATTTCGCAACGTTGATGTTTTAACTTCAGAAAATTTATTGAATATTTCCGTAGGCTTTGTAACCGCATTCATCGCAGCTTTGCTTGTGGTAAAAGCCATGGTTAAATTTGTAGAAAAACATACTTTAAAAGTTTTTGCTTGGTATCGCTTGGTATTAGATTCAATCATCTTATTTGTTTTTTAATACAAAAAAAATAAATTAAAGAGAACTCGCTGTTCTCTTTAAATTTTTTAATTTACAATCCTTACATTCTGCTTCAAGCTTTTCTGAATCTCTTGTACAACACCCTCTCCCTGATGGGACTTAAGCTCTGATTTAGATTTATTTTTGATTTCAGTTTGTACCGATTCAGACTCAAAACCCTTATCATTATAAAACTCTTCAACCAAATCTAGTCCCTCCTCAGCATTCACCTCAAATCGTGCATTACCATAACCCTGCCGTGCCATTTGATCTAAAGCAGCCTGATTAAAACCACACAACTTACTTTTCTGGTCAATTTCCTTCGCTGTTTGAATCGCCTCTTGTAAATGAATGCCATCCCTGAGCGTTAAATCCACGTAGTACACAGGTTGACGATAACTTTGCGTTGTACTCTTTCCTCGCAAGGTCAGCTGCAGTGGCAAGCATGAAAGCAACCCATTTGATGCTGCATGGTAGTAATTCAAACGTGCTGCCAAAGTGCGAATGCTGTTAAAGCCTGTGGTTCTGAAAATAAAAGTCCCAAACTCATCTGCTTCACCTAAATTGACATGCAGACGTCCATAAGGCTTGCAATGCCCGCCTTGTCCAAGTGGGCATAAGTCGGGTGATGGACAAGGATGTTGCTCTACACCTTGTGATGTCATGCGTTGGCAGGTCTGACCATTCCCCACACAAATCGGGCGACCTGTCTGTCGGTCAAACAAGCTGTACTCGGCACGTAAGTTCAATTCAGGATCATTGAAGATCATACGCACAGGAATGCTACGCAGCTTTTGATTCGGTGCTTGACTACGCAATTGCTCATCCAAGGGGTGTTTGACCCAACCATCCTTGCCTTGTATTTGACTGGTAATGGTGAACTGATCGTCTTTCTCAGGCAGACGCTTGCCATTCTTTTCGACTACACGACCAATACTGATCCGGCCCAAGATGGGTGGTGTGATTGCTAGACCTTTAATCATGTTGAAATTCCTCTGTCGTTGAGATGTTTAGAAGTGTTGCACTGTTTGCTTAAAATAAAATCGGCATAAAAAAATCCCATGCAGGGCTGCACGGGATTTCAGATTGCTTCTTGCTGAGTGATTAACTCTAAGTTTTGAGCTAATCGTGATAAATGTTGAAACGACGACTGCCTGCTTTCTGCAGTGGGTACTGTTGAATGAGTTCAGGTTGGTGCTGAAGTAAGGATTTGATGTCTAGGCTAATACTATCCTTGCTCTTCTTCCATGTCACTGAACCTTGCTGAAATACGGCACGTTCATGTTCCTGCATCAGTGCCTGAACTCGGTGTTTGAGTAGATCAAACTGGCTTTGGTGTTGTTCAATCTGCTGTTTTTCCTCTATCAACTGATCAAACAGTTCATTGGCAAGTTCGACCTCCGTTAGGTCAACACAGCTCAGTGGGGTATGTTCAGGATAGAGCTGTTGTAAAGCTTTGGCTGCCGATTCACTGGCATCCACTGCTGGTGGAACATCATTTTCAACACATTCCCAAAATAATCGTTCTGCCTGAATGATCTGTTCAATCAGGGCTTCGTTACGACTGACTTTGTAGATTTTGGTTTCCTGCCCACACAGCAAGACACAAATATGTGCCGCTTGTTTACCTGTCACCGCCAGTTGGTGTTGTACCTGACACAACACGTATAACGGCACACCATCTCGCCACAGTTTAGCGCCATATTCTCCTGCGGTTTTGCATTCCAGTATTTGCACGTCTTCATTGCCCACCACGGCATAATCCAAGTTCGCCAACATAAAGGCTTTGTCAGGATCAGGATGCTGCAGCACCGCATTGACCCGACGAACTTTGCTGTTGGTATGCAGACTGTAGTATTCAGCCACTAGCGGTTCTAACTGCTTGCCCCAATATAAAGGTGCATGTCCTGAGCTTTCATCATCAATGTTTTGCTTTACCCGTCCTGTTTTAA
The DNA here is from genome assembly GCF_013390985.1 of Acinetobacter sp. Swhac1. Classification (NCBI taxonomy): domain Bacteria; kingdom Pseudomonadati; phylum Pseudomonadota; class Gammaproteobacteria; order Moraxellales; family Moraxellaceae; genus Acinetobacter; species Acinetobacter sp. Swhac1. The sequence goes on from NZ_JACASN010000033.1 coordinate 14,527, forward strand.
TCAGCCACAGTTCCAGCATCGATATATAGGGATTCAAGCCACAGGCAGCTGCGGCATCACTGCTGCCTATTCCCTGTTTACGCACTTCAAGCCATGCCTGATAGTCCAGTTGTTTGGTGTTGATCAGACGTTTGGCATTTAAGCTACGTTTTGAACCTGATTGACTTTGTTTAAGCTTGTCATTGGCTACAGTTGGTAAATACTGAGATTGAGACGTTACTGTTGGGTTTATAATCTGATTCATGGGTTTATCCTTCTATCATTGATTTTAAAACGGCATAAAAAAAGCCACATCCGAAGATGTGGCAAAGAGGGATACAAGATAAAATTTAGGCTGCAAGATATAAAGCTTGCTCCAATCCACGTTGTTTCAATGCTGCGCCTGCACCAAACCATGCAGAATCAAGGCGGTGATCGGTACTCATCGCTCGACGTTCATGGTCGACAAATTCTGTGATCGCACAAAGCAGTCCATAAGCGGTATCTTTGGCTGAAGATAGGTCTGCTCCACGTCCCTGCCCATTAAACATATTCATGACTTTGGTCATGGCACGTCCATTCGGTTCAGTTTTATTCGGCTGTGGATTGGCTTGGGATGCAACATTACGGTAGTACTGAATGATGTTATCCTCCTGTTCCATCGCACTTAGGCTATTGTTGTTAAATACCGCATCAAAATAAGCCGCTGCTTCTTTCTGGGTGACTTTACGTTGGGTAAGTTGTTTCATTTCATACATATGGTCGTACCATGTTTTCACTGAAATACCGAGTTGATCTTTGACTTTATCAGCATCAAACTTGGTACTGTGCGGTACTTTGACCACGCCTGCATTGGAACTCTGTCCACGCAAGGCAATGGCTAAAGTGTTGTTGCACACCACACGGATATTGGTGAATTGTGCGGTGGTGGCTAAAGTACCATCACATGCGGTTGCCAGCAGAATATAGCCATTGCTGACATCCCCACCTTTCAATTCTGCAGTTTGTCCTGTACGTGCCAAGGCCCAGAACTTTTTCCCACCTTTTAGGACACCTGCGGTTTCCAGTTCAAAGCCTGATTGCTCAGTCAGATCACGGTAGAACTCCAGAATTTCCATTGGTTGGACTTCTTGATAACGCTGACTCACCACCGATAAAGGCGCATGAGTATCTGAACGGTACAGTACCCGTTGTTCTTCATACGGCATGATGATGCTTTGTCCACGTGAGTTTTGAGCCATGTAGCTGACATTGGATGATTCAATGCGCCAGTCCATACCTGCTTGCTTGGCCCAGACTTCAATCGGTTGGTTTTGGCTAAGTTGATTGCCCAGACCATGCCATGGGGTTTGTCCGACATACGCCATTTGTTCAAGTTGATGTGCCATTTTGATTATTCCTCAAATAAAAGTAAAAGATGTAAAGATTTAAAGATGCAACCGTGCAAAGTCAGAGATGCGATTACGGCATCCATGCAAACGCTTGTTGGCAATCCAGACAGAGATACTGCTCGGCATTGCTGTAGTATTTTTCAAAGGCATACTGACTCACCACCACCAGTACACCACCCACCACTACCCCAACGGCTGCACCGAAGAGTGGTGAAAAGCCTGATTTTCGTGCAACTTGCATCCCCAACATCGCCATCTGTGTTGGTGAGATACAACGTTGTAGTTGCTCAAAATAATTGGCATGCGTATTGCCTGAGTCGGTTTGTCTGACATGCGTAGACTGACAGTAGGGACATCGAATAAAAGACATGGGGATTCCTTGCGAAATGAATTCAGTGCAAAGCGCTGGATGAAGGGCATAAAAAAACCGTGCCCATTGAGGACACGGTTTGATTTGGTGTTTCATCTAAATTTAAATGCTGTGTTTTAACATTTAGAATGCACGACGGTTATTGAAAGCTGTAGCTTGCAGTGCCTTTATCTGTTTCGACATCAACCTGCACCACATTACTGTAGCTACAGTCTGTTAATTTCAGTCTTAAACGTTGCCCCATCTTAAAATGCTGCGGATATTCCAATGATCGACGATAGCCTTCATAACGACATTGTCCATGATTGACAGAAACATGGCTGACATCGATAGGCTCTGCAATATTGGAACGGATGGTCAATACCGTAGCGGATTGATTTTGGGCATACCAGTTACTGGTATCAATTACATCGAGTTCGACCGTAAACGTGTTTGGATCAAGACCTGCATTACAGCCACTCAACATGATGCCTGTCGTTGTAGTCACTGCGAGGAGTAAGGGTTTTAAAAGTTGCTTCATCAAATTCATCCTTAGCAGTAGTTATAGCTCACGCCATAATCGCCTGTATTTAAGTCAATGCTGGCCAGATGGATTTCACAGTCTGTGCCGTTATCAAATTTATAAACGTAGTAGCGATTACCCGCTTGCTCCGATTCCAGTGCGCCATGTTCTTGCAAGCTAAAGTCTTGCACTGATTTGCCTGTATCTTTTGCGGCTTTGGCAAAGATATAGCGCTGATACTTGTCTATATTGTCCTGCTCAAATTCAGGCAGTTCATCATAAGGCAGCATCGACAGTAAGGTATCCACCGCCTTAAGGTTTTGATCAAACTCAAAACTCAGCAATTCAGGTTCATGATCTGATGGACTCAGACGCTTGCTTCCCGTGGTCAATTCTTTGACATCGATGCCATCCACTTCTGCCGCTGCAATCACAGTGGATACTGCTTCTGAACTGGCGGATTCTAAAGGTTGTGCAGAGCTGACCTCAGAAGTACTGGCTGGAACCGTTTTTTCAGTTGTGTGTTTATGGCTAAAGAAGTAGAAGCCTGCGATGCTGATCAAGGTCAGGGCTAAGATTGCCGCCAAGCCCAATATGGTTTTTTGAGTCATTTGAATGTTCCCCTCATTTAGTTGGGCACAGTGACTTGACCATTCTGCGCATTAAAGTGAACAAAGCGTGGACAACCACCTTGAAAGTTCACCGTGAAATTACGCCAACCACGGTTGCCAGGATTGGTTTTATAAAGACATTGATAAACCCCACCGCCTGTATGACGTGCTTGAACAAGGTAGGATTCACTGGCTTGTGCAAACCAGCCTGCCTGCGCCAATGATGCGCCTGCAAGTAGTGATGAAATAAGGGCAGTTTTTAGGAAAGTTTTAAACATCATCATTTTCTCTTTTTTATAGGCATCACTGGTCTTGGTCTTAATCAGACGCAGTGCTCCCCATGCATGAATGTTAGAATGAATATCTATGTTTTTTTGAAGTGTTATAGACGATAAAGCACACAAATCTATCCCCCTCAAAAACAGCATGAGAGATTCATCTTCATATCGGTAATATGTACTTAAAAAAGTTTTATTCTTAGAAAGTGATCTACACAGCAATGTATGAAATACACAGCATCAGGTCACATTACCCCTGTGGTGTAGATCGAGCACACACATTAAAAAAGAGAAATATAAAAGACGGTCTTGATGTAAGCGCATGGCGTACTCCTTAGGTATAAAGAAGTTTCACCAAATCACTGCTAAATGATGGTGGCGAAACAGAAGACGGGTTAGCAGACTGATACCTAAGAAATCAGCACGTCCGAAGACGTCCCCCCTCCCGTTCCGCCGCAGAGGGGGTACGTAGGGATACCCACCAAAAAGTTAGACTTTTTAGTGTACTTAGGTAAATGGGTCTGCTAAAACCCGCTGACGATGTAGGTCAGCAGTCTAAGGATAATCTGCGCAATGTAGAGCGTCAAGCAAGTGCTGGAATGCAATATGAATTTTCAGCGCCGTACAGGGGCTCCATCAAACCATTTAAATCCTTTCGGGTAGATGCAGATTCTACTCGGAAGCCCAAACTGACCCGTTTGATTCTCCGGCATGCTATTTAATGCACCCAAAGGACAGCCCGCTTCTTCTTGCATGATCCAGTCAATCCGCAACGCTTTTTGTGCATCAGCATCGGAAAGCTGATGATGCATTTCTGGATAAACGCATGTGCCCAGATATCCAGTCGTTCTCATCCAGTGCTCTCTGATCTCATTGCAATATCCCAAAGGGTCAGAATAGAGTGATCGGTTAAAGCTCAGATAAAAGTGAATCACATAGCGCTGCTGAACATCATCCCGTACAATCTGATAAAAGCGGTAAACGACTTGTGTTCTATACCAATACTCAGCCGCTAGACTTTTTTGAAAATTTAATAAATACCGCTCTAGCTGCCGTATGCCGATAATTTCACTTCCTGTATCATTTAAGCTCAGTTCTAGTTTCAAATCTGCAGCATCGGGATAGAGCTGACTGGTATTGCAATAGGATTCTCTCAGCTTTTCAATCCGTTTCTCGTATCGCTCATTCAGCTTATGCATTTCTTCAGTCAAGCTGGTGCTTTCAAACAGTATTCTCAACCGCTTTACGATCTTATTGATATAAAAATCAGCGCTTCTTTGCGCCGTGACCTCAAAGAACCGAATCTGCTCTTCCTGTAATACACTGCAGTAAGCCTGAAAGAACTTGTCTGCCCAAAAGGAAAAAGATAAATGCTCATGAATGCCAACGGCCATCATTCTGCGCCATGCTGAAAAATAACCCGACAGTTTCCGCTTGAACTCCTGATCTATATTTTTTTGATGAGCATCGTAATCAGTACCTTCTGGAATTGGAGCAAAGCGAATCGTTTGGTAATGCTCTAAAACGTCTTGTTCTAATCGGGGTGCTGTAACAAACTCTAACTCTGAATGGCTCATGTGTTGTCCTACGAATTAATTAACTTCATAGAACTGGCATGTTCATAATTTTTTAAACCAAATCTCCTCTTCCAGCTTTGCTAAAGCGGTCTGCGCATTCCACTCTTTGATTCTTCTATTTTCTTCTGTGTCAGGTATTGGGCGACCATGATGCTGATAATCCCCCTTATAAAACGTTTTACGCCCTCGTGGTTTAACCAATAACGTCTGCTCGTATTTATCTGGGTCACTGAGATACGCAACTGCACCCAAAGCATTATTGCCTTGTTCGGGTATTGTTCGACGAATATCTCCAATGCCTAAACGACCTTGCTTCTCGTAGTTGTCTTTATTCGCTGTCGTGTTGATGTTCCGCCCAAAACCCTTATCGAATGTGATTTCCTTCCACTTATCGATCACTCCCTCAGCAATTTTATAATCACTCTGATGCTTCGATCTATTAATCACCAATGTTAAATGAGCATGAAAGCCTTTGGTTATACCCTGCTCCAGTGCGATCGCATAGGTCAAAAGTGCATCAAAATATCCATTCTTATCAGTGATCAAATCACGTAGTTTTCCGATATGCTGATAGAAGTCATTTACAGTAATTTCACTCATGCTGTCCTTGCTATAGCTCAAATCCACTCTGATCACTAGAACCGAATAATACCCCTTAATTGCGCCTTCGAACTCCTCAAGTAATGCCACTCGATTCAACTCTTTCTGTCTCGCAAAGCTTTTGATCTCATCACGTATCAGCCCTCGATGCGCATGCAGGATTCGTCTTAATGCCTTAATTTCCCCTATTGAAAGCCCTGTCAGATATTCAGCAAAGCTAAGCATGCCACGTTGGCTATTGACGTATTCAGTAACTGCAATAAACGCCCTAAGCGATGCTGCATACTCAAGCCCTTCTTGTTTAAACGCTTCAAATGCGCAATACAAGCGTTCTAGGTTGAAAATGAATGCTTCGTCTGAAATATCAAAATTAAGACATACATCTACAAAGCGATGAATGGTATACATCACCCCTGCCTGATCATCTAAATCCAATGGGAACACGTTGAACTTCCTTAACTATGATTCACGTCATAGTTAAGCAATCGACTTATTTTTTTAAAAAGTGTTTTTATCTCAAGTAAGGACAAGTCATCCACTATCCGCATTTATCGAATAGTGCTCTCATTCTACATGGACTATTGGTCCCTATCATCATGCATATTGGGTATATATTCATATCTGCATGACATGTCTAACTGTTCTTGTTATCTGTATGAGTAACAGTGATTGTATTGATATATCTAGTATTTATAGTTCTATACGCTACAGTCATTAATCTATTATTAGTATTAATCTCTATATATTAATAATATATAAAACCGTCTTAGCGTAAAAGCAATAACCATAGCCTAGCTGACCAGCAGAATTTCCAGACCTTCGGCTAAGCTAGGCTTTTTATATATTTTAGCGTTACGATAGTTAGGTCAGAAAAATGGTTTTTTCAAAAAAAACTTAGCGCAAAAAACTATTCGAATAATGACAAACAGTGATGATGCAGCAGTCCGTAATCTTTAAGTTTTGCCAGTGTTGGTGAAATGTCTGTTATTTGCTGTGTAGGAAAATCAAAGCGAGTTCCATCCTGAAAGGGTTCTTGAAACGCCAATTCACTTAAGAAATACCTGTTAGTTTCCGCATGCTGATCAGGGACAAAGCAACAGCTGTATGTATTCTGTATAAATGACCGAGGTAAAATCCTAAAAGGCGTCACTATTTCAGTTGCATTTACCAACACCCTTTCCAAACTACTTTTAGTTGCACTGAGCTTTTGGTCAATATCAGAATGTTTCCGCATACATTGCTGAAAAAAATAAATTTGGTTATATGCAATTAGATCCATAAGGGCCATTAAAAACTGATGAATTCTGGACTGCTCAGCATTTAACTTGAAGGTGATCATTGATTCAATTTTATCAGACTCATTTTTTAGCGTCATATCCTCTTTGATTGTTTTGATTTGAGTCGCTTGCAATGAATACGGATAGAGAAAGTCTGTGCACCCTAAACGCTCAAAGCTTTCATCATCGATTACTACTGGGTTAGCTTCTTTCAGCATTTTAAAAAGCGATTTATTCTGACTGTATATCTGGCAGCACCACTGTTCAAGCAAGCTTTGAAAAAGACCTAAGCGGTTGTTCATCCCGCTGAGTTTAGTATGCTGGATAGATGCTAAATGACCCAAAACCGCCTCATCCTTCAAAATATTTTCATGCGGCTTTAAATAAAACGTCGCTGATAATGGGTTCTCTGGATGTAACCGCTTTAGCTCGACATAATGATCATATAACTTCATTATTTCCTGCTGTTGTAACAAAACATAATTTGCATAACCTACAGCATCACGAGACCGAAGAATAAACGGTTTCATCCAGCACAAAGGATCATGTAACAAATAATAGTTTTTGCAATTCAACACCTTCAAGCCAACACCTGAATCTTCACTTTTAGTGTTTGACAACAAGTCGCTCTTTGGATTCAGCATAGTAAAAATAGAGGCCACTTTCTGAACTTCAAAAACATGCGGCTGGGGGTACTTCAAAATATAAAATTTGCCGTAGATCGCAGCACCCCCCCAAAACCTATGCGAAAGGTTTAAAGCGTATATTGGAGACTCTGTTTGAATAAAACTATTTCGAATTGCGCCATCCGCTTGGCAGCGGATAAATCCGTTTTTTTTAAGCTGCTGTATAGCGCGATAAATAGATTGTTTGCTTAAACCCGTGGCTCGCTCAATTTCACCAATTCCACACCCTATAACAATCCCAAACGAGTCTGCACCGTAAAGCAACCGTAATAAAACAAGATAACTTCGATAATCAAGATAGCAGTCGATCTCTATTTTTTTAGGTGAATTGCTAATACTTATGCCATCACTCTTTATAAATAAAGTCTGAATTAATTTTAATAAAGGGATCTGCCTAACCATACGCTTATTACTATTTTCTAACCATTCAATAGACGTGGCTGAATCAAGCCTTATATAAGTAAGATTAAGTTGTAAATGACGAACTCTAGACCTTTTTCCAGTTTCAGGAAAATCTATTTTTAATATTCCCTGTTGTTCCAACTCATTCAATACACCCCGTAATTTTTTAACCTGTATGCCGATCACTTTTGATAATTCACCGAGTGGCAATGATGTACTTCCGACTCCAAAATTTCTGATAAACGTGATTAATGCCCAAAAAGCATAGGCTGAAATTTGCCCCTCCACCCTTTGATAGAAAGCCATAAATAGCGCCAAAAAGCGCTGTTCAGAATCCTGAATACTCATGCTAAAAATTCCCACACACCAAGTTCTCCTTTGGGTATATGTATTTTACAGCAATAATGATAGGCATGAAATGATAATTGAAATTTGTTTTTTTAACAGTTAATGCATAATTAATATTTACTTAATATTTAATTACTGATATATAAATGTTAAGTAAATATTTATGAATTGTAAAATGGCACGACCACATTTAACCTTAGATAAATGGTTATCGACTGACACGGACTTAAAAAAAGATTTCTTGGATCAAGAGAGCTACATGAAGGAAAGTCTATTAACTGAGCTTGATGAACCTAGCCAAAAGATTGTTTACATATCTACAAATCACCCCCAACCTAGATCACATGAGAATTTAATATCAGATTCTCTACAAAACCCGGCTAGGACATCCCACACAAACGAAAGATTTACAAACCCCCTCATATGTGAGACAACAAATTTTATTATTAAAACTAATGATGAACATTTTTCAATTTTAAAAAAGAAATTCCTTTTATTTAAATACCACTCTGAGAAAAAGAAAGCCAACCGTATCACCAAACAAATAACAATGGACGAAAATATATTAAAACAACTTGAGAAAATTAAAAAAAATTGTAAATTTAAAAGTCTAGATAACTGCTTAGAATTTTTAATTGATGCACATAATTTTAAATTAAGTGAAAAAGATAAAATAATATCAAGACTCAAAAAAGAGCAAAATTTAAATCATGATTATAATTTAAAGCAAGAATTGAAATTTAAGGATGAAAAAATTACAGAACTCGAAAAAGAACTCGTGCACCAAAAAAATATCATCCACGAAAACATGAGCAAATCTGCAAAAGAATTTGAGGAATACCTAATTCAATTGGCTATAAATCAAACCATTGAATTAGAGAAAATTAAAGCTTTTTTAGGCGAGATTAACGAAGCAGATCAACAAAGCATTAACCAAACTCTTGCACCCGAAGCACTTAGCGAAATTGAAACTCAATTGAGAAATGAATGCGCAAAACAAAAGCAATTTTTAACAATCAAAAATCAACCAAATACCAATTATGCTTTAGGATTTGATCAGCATCATCAATATGGCAGTACCGTACAAAATGACGATGAAGTTGTACCAGCTCAAACCTGAGCTAACAGTTACTCATTTCTAGGAGCAAGCAGCAATAGCACACCTCATCCACTTGCTGCCTAAGAACGAGCCCCCCTCATCACCTCAATGATATTCATAATTGAACTTGGATAATCTCTTTCAATAAATCAGGACGACGCCTTAAGTGATTGACCAGCACTTCATCGCAATATGCTGTATTAAATGGGAGTTGCTTTTGCTGTGGAAAATACCGCTCTGGATGCTGTAGAAACTGTTCCCATTTTTTATTTTCATTCTGTAATTCCCTGATCTGGTTTAGATAGGTTCTATCCTGAATTTTAAATGACACACCAAAATCATCATCTTCACAGGTGTCTTTATTTTCGTTATTTTTTCTGGCTTCTGTTAAATCTAAAATTTTCTGTTTATTTGTCTCTAATCTGCTTTGAACCCATTGCAAATCAAACTCTCTAAACTTGATTTGCAGCGTGGGTAAAATCAGTTGTACTGCCTGCGAAGCATTTTTAAATCTGCCATTTTTTTGAGCATAACCAGTTAATTCTGAATAGAATATTTCAAGCTTTTTATGCAACAGCGGCGCATATCGTTTTCTTATATTCAAAATTCCATTGATTCTACGCTTCAAACTCGGGTTATAGGTGTAGACTCTACCGCCTTCATCAACAATCAACTCAATATATTTATTTAATATTTCAGAATATTTCTCATTAATCTGCTGCTGTCTATAATCACGAATCCCCTCTATTACCGTATTAATTTGACCAAGCAAATTCAGCAAGTCCTGTACCGAATACGTTTCACCAAAGAACTGCATTTGGCTATGCTCTACCATAAGTTCAACCAAAAATTCGCGTTCTGACGCTTCAAACTCAGTCTTTGGGTCAGGATCACTTATTATTTTATGTTCTCTTAAAAAACGTCCAGCATGATCCAAAAAGCAATTCAGAATTTCATCCTGCAATTGCTCAAAATCAAGAAGTGTGCAATTTTTCATTTATGAATCTAAATAATAGTTTTCAATATGTTATACCACAACTCTAGTAAAATATTATTTCTAATTATTAGTATTACATAAAGACCTACATCAAAAAAATAAGATTAAGACATAGGGATGGTCAGCCTTACTTCAAAGGTGACCCATTCAAATTAAAAAAGTTTTATGTATGGAATACCCACTTCATGAATTGCTTTCAAATTAATACTACCGAACTACTTTTTATAAAGTATCGTTCTATGACCGTTGAACTAATGACAGTAGTTTCTGACTATTATCCCCACCTCAGCAAAGCCGAAGCACTGAGAAAAGCGAATAATCAACAATTCCCTTTCTCAGTATTCAAAATAGATAAAAGTAAACGTGCTCCATTTTTGGTACACATTAAGGATCTTGCTGCTGTCTTGGATAAGCAATATTCAGAGGCATCCAAAGATTTTGCTACGTTTCATCGATGAGGCGTAGCACCTCCTCCAACTGTAATATATTTCTTCTCGCTTTCACTGATACATAACGCTGTAAACTCCCCCAAGAATCGTGCAAACTTACTTTCTGAATTTCAGGAATAGTAAAACTCTGTTCAGCTAATCGAGTACAGCCTTCATGTCTCAAGTCATGAAATCGTAAATCTTCAATCCCCAAAATTTTACAAGCTTCTCTAAACTCTTTACCCAAACTTTTGGGATTCAAAGGCAATAACAAATTTTCATTATGTCCAAGCTTTAGCATCCGTTCTCGAACTTCTGAATGTTTCAGTCTTTTGATCAGCACCTTACAAGGATCAAGTACATCAAATGACTTATGATTACCTTTAGAACCATTAGGATTCTTTAAATCATGCACTTTCCACGTTGAATGATGTGGGTCATAATCTCGAAGATACAATCGTGTTAATTCAGCTTCACGTCTGCATGAGAAAATTGCAAACCACATAATCAAATGCATTGGGTATTTAGAGCCATAACGATTTAGCTTCCATCGTTCTGCAAAATACTTCGTCAATGCAATCAATTCATCTCTCGAAGGCAGTCGGTCTCTTTTTTGACTGGAGGATATTTGACGTGTTTTTCTTAACTGAGCAGTAGCCTTATCAAAGCTATTTAAATCAATATCCATTTCCCACATAACAGCAGCATGAGAAAGAACACCTCTGATATGTAAAAGCTCATGTTGCAGTGTACTAGTCGCAATAGGTTCAAGATCGAGGTACGGAATTCCACCCTTCCTTAAAGCCACATGCTCGGCCAAATGTACTGATTTTATTTTTGTGATAATATTGCGCGCAATTGGTAGCTTCTTAATTAAGAGCAGAGAATAGCGTTTCGTCCTTCCGTACTCGCTCCCGACTTCATCCAAATATTTATCTATGGCATCTGATAAGGTCAGATCAATCAACTTTTCTTTGCCAAGCAAAATATCAGGATTTTCTTGAATTTCGACTTCTCTTTTCTTAATCCAGTTTTCAGCTAATTTCTTTGAGTGAAATGTTTTACTTTCAGAAAAAGCAGGAAAGCCCTTTCGAGTGATTCGAATCGCAGCACGATAGTTAACTTTACCATCTGCACCTTTCCTTGCTGTAATTGAACCCATAATTTACACCAAAAGCTATTTTTTCTATTATGGTGTAAAATTTGGTGTAAATGCAAACGGATTCACCCACCTAAACACAGGTTCAAACAAATTCTCGCAGGTTGCAGAATATAGATTAAAGGTATGATTTTTAATGACTATTAACAAAAACATTGAAAACACTCAATCTCCGAGAATCAGCGTAGCCCCGATGATGGATTGGACTACCCGCGATTACCGTTTTTTTGCACGTTTATTTAACCCCAATATCATTCTGTATACTGAAATGGTAACCACTGGCGCAATTTTATTTGGTGATGCCAAGCGCCATTTAGATTACAGCAAAGAAGAACATCCTATTGTCTTGCAGTTGGGCGGTTCAAATCCGAAAGACCTTGCGACCTGCAGTAAAATGGCACAAGACTGGGGTTATGATGAAATCAACCTGAATGTTGGCTGCCCAAGTGATCGAGTACAAAACAATAAAATTGGTGCGTGTTTAATGGCAGAACCAGACTTGGTTGCAGAGTGTATTGCCGCCATGCGTCAATCGGTTGATATTCCTGTGACCGTAAAACATCGCATCGGGATTGATGACATGCACTCTTATGCAGAGATGCTGCATTTTGTGGATACTGTGGCTCAAACAGGTTGCAATAACTTTATCGTGCATGCCCGAATTGCCTTATTACAAGGTTTATCGCCTAAAGAAAACCGCGAAGTTCCGCCTCTGCGTTATGAGGATGTGTATCGCCTAAAACAAGACCGCCCCGAATTGTTAATTGAAATTAATGGTGGAATTAAAACGTTTGCCGAAACCCAACAACACCTCAAGCATGTCGATGGGGTGATGATTGGTCGTGAAGCCTATCACAACCCTTATTTACTGGCAGAGCTTGGGCAATTATGGGGGCTAGAATTACCTGACCGTTTTGAAATTATGCAGCGCATGTTGCCGTATATTGAACAACGTCTACAACAAGGTGCACCACTTTCTGTCATTACCCGCCATATTTTAGGTTTATTCCAAAACCTGCCAGGTGCACGTAAATGGCGTCAGGCACTAAGTGGCGGCAATGCCAAAACATTTGCAGATGTAGAGCAAGCATTGGTCAATATTCAAGCAGCAATGCAGCGTACGGAAGACTATTTAAAAGAGCAGCAGCTACAACGACCTACTGAATAAAGTCATTGGCGATGTGCAAAATCAAAGAACTTTTTTATAAGCCATGCCTCGCATGGCTTTGATTTATGTATTTTTAGCCTGTAAGGCATCTAACTTTTTCAACACTTCTGCCACAGCTACCATCGCAAAACTGGACGTGACCACCACCGCCGAACCATAGCCGCCACAGCGCAAGCCTGCGCTTGGGCATACATCGGCACTAGAAAATGGATTGTCGATGGAATACACACAGGTAATCCCAAACTTTTCTTTTGGCTTTTTACAAATACCTTTGCTGCGTAATTGGGCGCGCAATTTGGCCAACATTGGGTCTTGTTCGGTTTTAGATAAATCTGCCACTCGAATTTTCAACGGATCAAGTTTGCCACCTGCACCACCCGAAACAATCAGTGGAATCTTGTTAAAACGACAATGCAGCATCAACGCTAGTTTAGCTTTTACGTCATCAATACAATCTAAAATTAAATCAGGTGCAGTCGCCAATAAGGCTTTGACGTTGTCTGGACTGAGGTAATCATCAACCAAATTAATTTTGATACGTGGATTAATAGAACGGCAACGCTCTGCCATGACATTAATTTTTTCATGCCCCAAAGTTGAGCTCATGGCAGGCAATTGACGGTTAATATTAGATGCAGCGACCACATCCATATCCACCAATGTTAGTTCACCGATACCTGTACGTGCCAACGCCTCAACTGCCCAAGAGCCGACACCGCCAATTCCAATCACCATGACATGACTTTGGGCATAATGCTGAAAAGCACTGTCGCCATAAATCTTGGCCACACCCGCAAAACGGCGTTCATATTCATCATCTTGAAGAAGGTCTGTCATGCTGCAATCAAATCTAATTTCAAAGTGTGGGCATTTTACTGCGTTTCGCAGACTTCGTGTTGTTTCATCTAAAGTTTAGGCAAGTCTAATATTTGAATGCTATTCTGCCAAATCTGTGCGGCTAAAGTTTGCGGTGCAATATCTAAACAATCCGCTAAACCTTCAAGCACATAAATCAGGTTCGCAGGGGTATTTCGGGTTCGTGATTGAGTATCTGTCTGACAACATAAAGGCGTCATATCGGGGCAGTCGGTTTCCAAAACCAAATGTTCAGCACCAATTTCCTGCACAACACGGCGCAGTTTTTTTGCATTGGGATTGGTAATCTGCCCTGTCACACCAATTTTAAAGCCCAATTTGATCAGTGCTTTGGCTTCTTCTACCCCACCGCTAAAAGCATGTGCAATGCCACCAAACTGAAATTGTTGTTGTTTGAGTATTTTTAAGGTTTCGGCATGGGCCTTACGAATATGTAGCAGTACAGGTTTTTGTCGATGGCGTGCGATTTCCAATTGCGCGGCAAAAAAATCTTGCTGCTTTTGAAACGCTTCAGGCTGTTTATGTTCAACCAAAAAAGTGTCTAAGCCAATTTCACCCACCGCGACACAATGCTGTTGTTGCAAAAAATGTTCTAAATCTTGTAAATGTTGGTCTTGATGTTGTTCGATATAAAAAGGATGCAAGCCTGGTGCAAGATGACTTTGTGGCACATGCTCAAGTTGGTTTAAAAACTGTTGTGTAGAGATTAAATCTTGAAAACGTGATTGTACAAAGCCAATCAGTACCAAATGTTCTACGCCTGCTGCCTTGGCCGCATACGCCAATTGCTCCCGATCTGAGTCAAAATCAGGTACATCAAAATGGGTATGCGTATCAAACAGCGCAATGCTCATATTAAGATTTCGCTTTGGTTGTGTTTACTGCACTGGCTTCGGCAGATTTTGCGGTTGCTTCAGAGGCTGCTTCTGTTACAGGCAAATACGCAGCTTTTAAAATCCCCTGCAGTTCTGCATACGGAATGGTTAAACGCGGTAAACCAACGACATAAGGGCCTATTTCATATTCTGCGTATTGCAGAATTAAACCCTGTTGACCTAAATAGTAATTTTCCGACAGCTTAAATTTCCACGCTTGTTCATATTCTTGCACATTAGTGGAAAGTTCAGATGCGATGACCCATTGTTTAAACGCTTCGTAGGCTTTACGCTCCAATTGGGGACGCTGCTTCTCTAACAGAATGTCATTTAACAACACTAATTTTTTCTGCTCTAAATCAAAATTATAGTATTGCTGTGCCGATGCACCATGCGCTCCGCCCAAATAACTGCTGCTATTTAATACCACGGTTGCCAATGGTTGATCTGCATTCAAAATTTTAGGCTTAATCATCAAACTGATTTTATGATTTGAGCTTAAAGCTTTCTGCTCCTGATCAAGTGCCAAAAAGCTTTGCACATAAGGCACGGTTTGTTTTTCTAATTTTTGCGCCAAAGTTTCCACTTGTGCAATGGCAGCTGCAGTGGGGTTACTGGCAGGTGCATCTGCAGCACTGGCTGCTGTATTTTCACTGGCTGTCTTCTCAATTGCTGCAGCTTCAGAAGCCGCCTGCTGTGGTGCAATTTCTAAAATTTGTGCCAATTCTTGAATAATTTTCTGATCAATAAAATGGTCGATAAAGGCCTGATTACTATTCAAACGCTCAATTGAGATTTCAGGGCAATTTTTCCCTTCACATTTAGGCAACGACAAATTCAGTTTTTCAGTATCCCCGACCAGTTTTAAGCTTTGTTGTTCCGCCTGCGTCTGCTCTGGCTCGACTGTTTCTGGTTCGGTTTTCTTTGGCTGACATGCAGTAATCCCTAGCGTTGTAATTAAAATACTGATCGCCAAAATACTTTTATTTTTCAACATGGATCCAACCTTGATTTCATCTATTTTTGCTTGTCACCGTACTCACCTACTAAAACATAGATGGATAGATGTCTGCTTTGAAAACTTGTTGTGTTTGTGCTTTGCTTAGGTAAATATCTAACTGCGTGCCATCTTTGACAATTTCATGGGTGCGATAATGCAATCCTAAGCCCTGATCATCAAAAAACCAATCTGCCTGCCCCCAGTATAATTTGGCAGGTGCTGCTTTTTGCACGTCACTGCTTTGTGTTTTGAGCCAATCCTGATAGGCCTGCTGTACAAAAGTATTCATACGGGTTTGTTGTTTGGCATCAATCACATCTAAAACAGACAAGGCTTTTTGCTGCTTCCGATCTGCCACAAAGAAATAATAGCGTTCTTTGACTTGCGTGCCTTCCTGTTTGCTATCTACCCCGACTTGCAACAAAACATATTGATTGCGTTGATATGCCATACGGGTGTACATCGCCAATTCATAAGCTTTATTTTGATCTAATTGTGCCTGCCAAGCATCGGATTTTTTCACATAGGCATCTACGGCTTGCTGCAAACTCATGTTTTGTTTTAAGCCAATTTGATCTTGAATCACCATTGCCTGATTTTTTGCAATCCAACTGTTGAGCCATGTATCTTGGGTATTTAAAGTTTGTACTTCTAATTCAATGCAGTTTTTATTTTCACAAAAAGGTAAGGCAATTTCTGCCGCCTGTTGTTTGATATTCAAATACGGCAAAACATCTGCTTGATCTTTCTGAAAAATAGACGTTTGCTCATCTGAGTTTTGATCTTGTTTAGATGAGTCACAGGCGCTAAGCAAAACAATCCCGCTCAAAATTGCACCCAGATAAACCGATTTTTGCTGCATGATTTCCCCAATTCATTTATCAAAAATAATCTTTAATCTTTTACCGCCCCCATAATAAAACAGCTTCCTAAAGAAGCTGTTTTAATTTTGAAACTTTTAGGCATGCCGAACATTCATCTGCGCTACGCTGATTGCATCTGCCAGATTAAGCATCATCAACCTGAGGCTTAGTGCTCGCGTGTATTTCTAAACTCAATGTCAGGGTAACGCTCTTGCATTAACTGTAAATTCACACGACTTGGCGCGAGATAAGTTAAGTGACCACCACCATCGACAGACAACTGATCGTGGGCTTTTTTCTTAAACTCGTTAAATTTTTTCTCATCAGCACAAGACACCCAACGTACCGTGTTGATGCTGACAGGCTCGTAAATACAATCAACTTTGTATTCTTCTTTCAGGCGATAGGCGACGACTTCAAACTGTAGCACACCAACAGCACCTACGATTAAATCATTGCTGTTTTGTGGCATAAAGACTTGCGTTGCACCTTCTTCTGAAAGCTCTTTAAGGCCTTTTTGCAGCTGTTTGGACTTCAATGGATCTTTCAAACGTACACGACGGAACATTTCAGGTGCGAAGTGCGGAATCCCTGTAAATTGCAACTTTTCACCCGAAGTGAAGGTATCGCCAATTTGAATCGTCCCGTGGTTATGCAGACCAATAATGTCGCCCGGCCACGCTTCTTCGAGGTGCTGACGATCACCTGCCAAGAAGGTTAAGGCATCGCTGATACGTACATCTTTATCAATACGCACATGCTTCATTTTCAAGCCTTTCTCATACTTGCCTGAACAGATTCGCATGAAAGCAATACGGTCACGGTGCTTCGGATCCATATTGGCCTGAATTTTAAAAACAAAACCACTAAAGCCTTCTTCATTGGCTTCTACAATACGGTCTTGCGTTGGATGTGCTTTTGGCGGCGGCGCATATTCACTGAATGCATTCAATACATGATCTACACCGAAGTTACCCAAAGCAGTACCAAATAGCACTGGTGTTTGACGACCCGCTAAAAACTCTTCACGGTCTAAAGGCTCATTCGCCATTTGTACCAACTCAAGTGATTCTTCAAATGCCGCCCATGCCAATTCACCTACTTTTTCACGTAAATCTGCATGGTTATAGCCATCACGTACTTCAATTTCAGGAATGGTTGAACCAAAACCTGATTTGTACACATAAAACTTTTCTTCGATGAGGTTAAACACCCCTGCGAAATCACGCCCTGTACCCATTGGCCAAGTGATTGGCACACACTTAATTTTGAGGACATTTTCAATTTCATCCAACAACTCTAATGGTTCACGAATTTCGCGGTCCATTTTGTTGACGAATGAAATGATGGGTGTGTCACGCATACGACACACATCCATTAATTTAATGGTACGGTCTTCGACACCTTTCGCACCATCAATCACCATCAGTGCAGAGTCCACCGCAGTTAGAGTGCGGTAAGTATCTTCAGAGAAATCTTCGTGCCCTGGGGTATCGAGCAGGTTAATCATTTTGTCTTTATACGGGAATTGCATCACCGAAGTTGTAATGGAAATACCACGTTCTTTTTCCATTTCCATCCAGTCAGATGTTGCGCCACGATCTGACTTACGGCTTTTTACCATCCCTGCAACTTGAATGGCTTGTCCCCATAACAGCAGTTTTTCTGTCATGGTGGTTTTACCAGCATCGGGGTGGGAAATAATAGCAAAGGTTCTACGAGCCTTTACTTCTCTAGCTAATTGATCTTTAAACATGAGAAAAATCTACAATATGTACACAGTTATGTACACATTTCTAAATATGTACTAAAACTGAAAAAGTGGGAATTCAAAATTGGCGTAATTGTAGCAGATTTGAATAGAATTTTACTGATTGCAGATATGTCTTGATTTATCCACAATTCAAATTATTGAATAGATTCACCAGCACACATTTCACAAAAGTCTTTGTAATCTGACTCAAACAAATCAAGCATCTTTTTCTCGTGATCTAGGATTTGTTCTTTTTTCCAAACTTTTTCTTCTTCAAGCGTTTGAATCATCAAATACAATTTAAGGGTATCAATTTTACCCTTCCTTATCTCAGGCATAAAATAATCACGTTTAGCACTTGGCAAGCGATTCCCTATGCTTGAATTTTTACTTGAACTAATGAGACACAAGTTCCCAAAGCGATGTAAATTTTCATGATCTGATTCATCACGCTCTCCCTCTATCTGTTGTGCATAAAAATGCTCAACCGAACTCCGTTGCGTAAATTTAAATTTTTTGATTACATCATATCGATCATCTAAATTACGTTTTTCTGCATTACAATAAATTAAGAAATCCAAATAGTTAAAGACAAAATTATTTTCAATATTTCCAAAGCTTAGTTTGGATTGATCAATTTTAAAATCATCAATTTTCTGATTGCCATAAATCAAATCAAAATAATCAATCTGTTTTTCATTTAGATACCGCTGAAAAATAAACTTTCTCGCTAAATGTTGGAATGCATTAAAATAGTCAGACACAGATTTATCTTTATTTTGATAAAGCCAATACAGTGCGCCATTTAACCAGTATTTATAAGACAAAGTAGGCGTGGATACATGAAATGCTGTCATCAATAATAGAATTTTTTGATTAATTTCAGAACTGTCTCCATCCAATGTATTCACATAAGAACCACTATTTTCATATCGTTTAAGTTTTTTTATGCTCCAATCATCATGATCCGTAGAATAATCCCGTTTAAGCTGTCATTAAAAAGTAAACATGTATTCTTTTCCGAATTGGTTTGATACTCTCTCCACCCATTGCTCTATTTTATCAGCTGTCATGACTTGAAAATCTCGCCAATAATATTTCATCTGCTTCCATACCATCTCGATTCGATTTAACTCAGGGCTATAAGCTGGAATAAAATACAAATTCGTCGAAAAGTTACTTTTAAGTAGCTCTCTGTAATCAGCCATCTTTTTACTTCTATGAATCGAGGCATTATCAACAATAAGAACCAATGGAAGGTTATAAGTCTGTTTTACTTGTTGAGCTATTCCAGTTAAATAGGCATAAAACCAAGTGCTTGTAACTGACTCTTGTAAACAACTTGTCACCAGTTTCCCCGTTGAAAGCAAACACCCCATGACATTAACTCGTTTTAATCTTATTGCATCAACCGCATGAACATCACCTATCTTTGTCCACGCATAGCGGTTATCAGGTGTAGATGAAAACCCTGTTTCATCAACATAACCTAATATAATTTCACCACGTGCCGCTTGCTCTCGTAATTTTTCAATCTGCTGTGTTGCTTGTTCAAATGCAATCGGATCTCTTTTTTTTCAAGCTATGACGGGTACGCTTG
>NZ_JACASN010000034.1:0-28867 GCF_013390985.1 Acinetobacter sp. Swhac1
TGATGCTAGATTTATTTAGCCGTCGTATCGTGGGGTGGCAAACCAGCCATCGAATAGACCGCCAGTTGGTGTGTGATACGTTTAACTATGCAATGGCTCGTCAGGGTTATCCAACTGGTGTTATGGTTCATTCGGACCAAGGCTCACAGTACTGTAGTCGTGATTTTAGAGCGCTGTTACTGAAAAATGATTGTACTCAGAGTATGTCTAGACGTGGAAACTGTTGGGATAATGCAGTGACTGAAAGCTTCTTTCATACATTAAAAGGTCATGTGGTACATGGCAGTGTGTTTTCGACTCGAAAAGAGGTGAATGCGGTCTTGTTTGATTATATTGAGATTTATTACAATCGGGTCAGAAGGCATTCTGCAAACGGCTGGTTAAGTCCAGAAGCCTTTGAACAGAAATATTTCAAGAATTTAGAGGGATCGATTGTCCACGATACTGTCTAGGATCATCAACAGCTTTGTTGCACAAAGCAGTTTTTAAAGGCTTCTTCTGCAATATATTTTCTAAATGAAGAAGCCTGCTTAATAATGATTTGCAGGAGATGGCGGTTACCATGTAAAAGCAGGCCATGTAGACCTAAAAGGTGGAGCAATTGCATCTACTGCATCAAAAGAAAACAATGACCTCACAGCCAACAGCTTAACATTTAGCAACATCGAAAATGAAAGCAGCCATAAAGCGACAACCGTTGCACTTTCAGGTGGAACACGCTTTGGTGAAGAAAAAGGCACTGATAGTTCAGGTGAGACATATACCAACAACGTGAATTGGCGAGACAGCACAAGCTTTAGTCCAACTTTACCACAGCAAGATAAAGACAGTGACAGCAGTACGACCTATGCCACGATCAGCGAAGGCAATATCAATATTGGCGGTAAAGATACCACTGTTCAAGAACTGGGTATCCATAGCGATATCAATACCGCGAACCAACAAGTAGCTAATGTTCCTGACTTGCAAGCCATCTTAGACAAACAAAAGATTGTATCGGATGCCACAAGTACCATTGTTGCAGCAACACGCACTTATAGCCAAAACAAACAAGCCGAAGCAGAAGCACAAAAACAAGCAGCAGAAGCCCAAGCACTTGAAAAGCTAAAAGCAGAAGGTGGAGAAAAGTGGGCTGAATATAACAGTACAGAGGATTATGTAACGAAACAAAATCTTCTGAAAAATGCTTTACCAGCATACAAGGACGCATCAGACCAAGCCCAAACATGGGGCATGGGCGGCAATAGCAGTCGAGCATTGAATGCAGTAACCACAGCAATTACCGCAGCATTGGGTGGACAAACTGACTTACAAGTGGTGACCAATACCCTAGCACCGTATGCAGCTCAGGTGATTGGGCAAGAATTTGGTCATGGAGCGGATAAAAACACCGCAGCACAGTTAGTGTCTCATGCGATCTTGGGTGCAACCCTCGCCTACATTAATGGTGGCGACCCAACGGCAGGCGGAAGTGCGGCGGTGGCTAGTGAAGCAGCAGCGATATATCTGACCAATCAATATAAAGACAAAAAAGAATACCAAGATGCAAATGGAGAATTTCAGCCGAACTTACTTCCTGAAAATGTTAAAGCACAGATACGTGATTTAACGGCAGGTATTGGTGCTGTCATTGGTGGAGCTGTAGGGAATTCAACGTATAACGCACAATTGGCTGGTGTGATTGGGCAGAATGCGGTTGAGAATAATAATACTCTTGCTGATATGGTAAACGCAAAACTTCAAGGTAAGACACATGCACAAGTTGCAGAAGATTTGGTTCAAGAGGCAGATGAACTGTATCGGAAAAATAATTGTGCAGGATTAAGTACCACGGCTTGTAATACTAAAATGTATGCCGAGTGAAAAGAAGTACTTTGGCTAGCTACCGGTTTTCTTCCTGTAATTGGTGATATTCAAACACTAGCACAAGCAAAATCTGCTGGTGATGTGCTTTGGGCGATGGCAGAGATTGTTCCCGGGCTTGGCGAAGCTCGTCAGGCTTATAAAGTTGCTGAAAAAGCAGGTGACTTAGCTGGGATGAAAAAAGCCCTAGAACAAGGTGCAGCAATAGCAACTGAAAAAGGTTATGTGAATAAAACAAAAGTCACAGTAAATCAAACGGCACTAAAAATTACATCTAAAGCAGATCAAGATTTAGTTAATAGAATTGCTAAAGGTGAAGATAAGGGGGGAGAGCTGACTGAGCAATTATTTAATTCATTAGCAAAACAAAACGGATTTACTGTCATTAAAGGCGGAAAATATGGTTCAAATAATGGATTTGACCATGTTTGGGTTGCGAAAGATGGTAGCGTGACGATACTTTCAGATAGTAAACAAATTACCAATGGCACTGTAAAGTTAGATCCAAAGGCCGCAGGTGGAAATACACAATTATCTAAAGCATGGATTGATGCTGTTATAGATAATCTAGCTCCAAATGATCCAACTAGGCAAATTTTAATTAATGTGGATAAAGCAGGAAAGCTTAAAACAGCAGTGACAGGAGTAGATCGAGCTACAGGGCAAGCTGTAATTATTCCTGTTAATGTACCTGCTAAATCTAAATCAACTGTTAAAAAATAAGGGGGGATTTATGAAAATGAATATGATGTGTGCACGGCGTGAATTTAAAAATGCACAAGAACGTTTTGATCATATGACAATGGTGATCGGAAGTCATTACAAAAATAAAGAGCAGTTATCTTTATCTGCGGAGGACTTAAGTTATTTAAATGAACGAAAAGCTAATCCATTTGCAGTAATGTATTATTTTTCAAGAGAGATTGATGCGCATATGGCAGGTGCGTGGTTATTTGATCAAGATATTAAAAAATTTAAAAAATTAGCTTATGTTTATTCTAAGTTAAGCGTATTGAATAGTGTGACTCGTGATGATCCTATGCCGTTCTTTTTTCGTTCGGGTTATACGAATGTCAAAGAACCGATGTTTCATATGCTGATGAGTGATAGTACTGAAATCAGAAATTTTTTAATTCGAAACATTGAAGAAGTTGCGAATGATACAGAAGATTTAGAAGATGAGTACGACTTAAACCGTCAAATGATTTACAACACTTTACTGATGTTGGAAGGCAAACAATTAGAACGCTTAAAACAACGCAGTCAGAAAGTGCTTGATGCCCCAACGCCTAAAATTAAGCAATTTGCTAAAGAACTTGAACTGAGAAAATATGATTTTCAATTTTACATTGCATTTACAGAACAGGATGTAGAAGGAATGAAAAAAGCATTAGAGCCATTTTTTATTAAGAAAATAGCTCAAGATGCAGCGAAAAATACACTTGCCTATTATGATTTTTATTTACAGCCACAAATTGTCATATACGCAAAATTAGCTTCGATGCATGGTT
Organism: Acinetobacter sp. Swhac1; assembly: GCF_013390985.1. NCBI lineage: Bacteria > Pseudomonadati > Pseudomonadota > Gammaproteobacteria > Moraxellales > Moraxellaceae > Acinetobacter > Acinetobacter sp. Swhac1. Next base: position 3,375 of record NZ_JACASN010000034.1, read on the forward strand.
TTGATTTAGGCATAAATCATGAAATTGCCCCTAAAGAATTAATTCAGTACGAGCCGCTTCCTCAAGAAGAATATCAAGATATTGTCGACTTTATGAAGCCATACAAACTCTCGTATCCGTATTCTTATTTGCAGAATTGGATTGATTACTATGTAAGAAAAACTGATCAACTCTTTCCTTCATAATTCAAGGCGCAACTAGGGTATGAGGTTTGCTTAATTAATTGAATTTTTATGCACGTGCTTGAATTTCATTAACCTAACTTTGAAACCTATTGCACTCAATTTTATTCCCAATGAATTAGTGAAATGTATTTTAGTTTTTATTTCTGATTATTTTTTTTATTTACCTTAAATTTTGGGTATTTTATTATATAAACATGTTGAGTCTACCTCTATGAAGTTCAATCAATACTTAATTCTAACTGTAATGGCTGTAATCACCTTTACGGCAAATGCAAAACCTACACAATTTTATAAACCTTATAAGAATACGAATACTGTTGAGAATATACAGCCTAAAAAATATCTTATAGAATCTGTAAGTGTAAATTTATCTAACAAGGTTAACGCTCCATCATTTTTAACCCAAGATCAAATAGAAGAGCGGTATTTGCAGAATCTGAAAAATGAATTAAAGTCAAAAGGCTTATTGGCCGATGAACTAACAACACAGCCTATCTCCTTGTCATTTGAAATAAAACAGAAAAGAGTTTTTGCTGGAGAAGATTTAAAATTTTTAGGTTCCAAAGCTGTTGGAAAGTATGCACATAGCACTTTGCAATATACATCTACGATGACGTATGACAATAAAGAGTTAGCAAATTATGTATCAGCTGAAAAAATTTCTTTAGGAAAAAGTGGAAGCCTTGGAAAAATTGTTAGAGATTTATCTGGAAGTGGAAAACCAGAAAATGAGTTAGAAGATATCGATAGTTTTGTACAGTTTATAATTGAACAATTACCTCAATAAAGATGAGTGAAATATGAGATTTTTAGATGAGTGAATAGACAGGGTGTTTAATAGAAATACGATTGGTTGAAGAAAATTTAAACAAATAGTTGGTTGAATTTTTTGTAGTAAAAATAGCAGTAAAAAATTAAATTTTAAATATTTTATTATTTAATATCAATTAATTGTTTTCTTAATTTGACTGTCACCGCTTCCGCCAAATTTTTAAAAGACCCTTGATTTTCAAGGGTCTTTTTTATGTCTTGTTATTTCACTTATGACCTATATCTGAAAAAGTTAAATATGATTAACTTGGTATAGAGGCTGAAAATTGAGTTGCTTTTGTTTTTACAACCCCTCAACTATCGCAATTGACCCTCTGCAATTAACTGTTCAGCCATTTCTTTGGTCTTTTTTAAACCAGGCATACGGTATTCAGTATGACCATAATCTTGGATTGATTTCCAGCGACCACCCCAAGTCAAACCTACCGATTCAGCCACCTCACCATACAGTTGATAGCCACGCATTGCCCAAGGATCACGTTCCGAAATAACAATTTTACCATTACGTTTAAAAGCAATATCGGCAGCTAAACCAAACTGATGATAACTCTGATAGCCTTTGGCGCGTGTAGTATTTGGATTAGTCGACAACATATTCTGACGACTTGGACTACGATAACCTTCAAGTAAGACCAGTTCATAACCGTGTTGTTCTCGCATAATTTTAAATACCATCAGCAGACGTTGCTTATAGCGTGGGTTGATTTTGTCCCATTTACGATCCAGTAAAGCAGAATCTAAATGTGCATGGCTATGAAAAACGGGCGTTTCAATACGAGCAGCATCCACGCTGCCCTCGGCGGAATGTTGTGCTTGATAGCTTTGTTCAAGCTGAGTCGTTTCTATGATTGCATCTTGAATCAAAATAGCATCTTCTTCTGGGGGAGGACTGAGCATTTCTCCCTGAAGTAAGGCATAAATTTGTGGGTCAGTTTCTTTTAAATATTCAGCTTCAATTCGTGTGGAATGAATGGGTTGGGTAAAAGCAAAAGTCAGAACACTGGTCAATAAAATTAGCCCCACAATTAAAATCCACCATTGCTGCACATACCAATGTGATTGTAGTTTACAGACAGTTCGGGCGATGCGCATAAAAATATAGTGTTAAGCCAATCACGTGCAGGCGCGGTAAAAAATTATTTGATCGATAAAGGTATTGCGATAACGCATTTAAGCACCGAAGGTCAAGGTTCTAATCAGCCTGTCGCAGACAATACAACGCCACAAGGACGTAAGAAAAATCGACGTATTGAATTTGAGGTGCTTTGATTAGTTGATATCGAGCAAGGCGGAAGTTGAGCGTCATGTCCTGATCTTTAGAGCATCTGTGTGTAAACAGATGGCATAGAAAATAAAAACAGCATCAATCATTAAGGGTAATACCCCCATTTTTAATTGAATTAATGGGTAGAAAATCTAAAGCCTTGTTATTGTTTAAAAATAGGTGGACAACCATTTACTGACATATGAGGTCGTTCATGATTATAAAAGTACTGCCAGTCAGTTGTATAGTCCTGCACCTCGCTCAAATCTCGAAATAAATATTGATTTAGACACTCATAACGTACTGTACGATTAAATCGCTCAACATATGCATTTTGCTGTGGATTGCCTGGTTGAGTAAATACATGCTCAATACCATGCTGATCACACCACTTTTCCATCAGCTCACTTATATACTCTGGGCCATTGTCGGTTCTAATGCGTTTAGGTTTACCTCGCCATTCAATGAGCTGATCAAGTCCTCTCAGCACACGTTCTGCTGGCAACGAAAAGTCAATCAATATATCCAATGACTCGCGATTATAGTCATCAATCACGTTGTGAACTCGATAACTACGTCCATCACTGAGTTGATCATACATAAAGTCCATTGACCATGATTCATTCTTAGCTGTCGGTACTGCAAGGGTTTCAGGCTGTTCTCGTTTAATCCGCTTATTAGGCTTGATTCTTAAATTAAGCTCAAGCTCCTTATAAATGCGATAGACACGTTTGTGGTTCCATTTGTATTTTTTAACATTACGCAAATACAGGAAACAAAGCTTGAAGCCCCATGTTTTATGATCATTGGTTAATTGAATCAACCATTCGGCAATCTGTTGATTCTCTTCATCTAAACGAGCTTTATAGCGATAACACGTTTGACTGACTTTAAAAATTAAGCAGGCCATGCTGATTGAAATCTTAAATTGCTCAGTAGCTTGCTGAGCAAGTGACTTTCGCTGAACAGGCCTTAAAACTTTTTTAAAAGTGCATCTTGCAAGATGTCTGACTTTAGCCGCTCATCAGCATACATGCGTTTTAAACGGGCATTTTCAGCCTCAAGTTCTTTAAGCCGCGTCATCATTGAAAGATCCATGCCGCCATATTTGGACTTCCACTTGTAGAATGTAGCAGAGCTCATACCATGTTCGCGGCACAAGTTCGGTATGGGTGTTCCTGCTTCAGCTTGCTTCAAGATACTCATGATCAAGCTGTCTGAATACTTAGATGTTTTCATAGAAAATCTCCTTAAATCAAGGTTATTCGATTTTCTACTTTTAAACTCAATTATTTTTAGGGAGGATTACCTAAGTAATTTCCACAGTGAGAGTGCTTTGTGCAATTTAAAGCACGAATCTTGAATACATTGATCTGAAATAGAGGCTTTAAATCAACATTCGGAAGTTTTACTGCCGAAACGCGCCAAGAAAACCATTTTCCATCTAGCTGATTATGGCATTTCACAGTAGAATATGCGCTCTCTTCAAGTCACATTGTGGCATGGTCCAAAAGATCAGCCCGTGGAGCCAAAATCAGCATGTTTATCGTTGCCGGTGCACCTGCACATTCATCTTTTAAGAAAACTCAACTCTTAAACCGTTTAGCGTCAATGAGTTCTGTTCAATCTTTCGATAGCCAATGGGTTTATTTATTTGACCAAGCGCTCGACGAGCAACAACAGCAATCTGCTTTACAGCTTTTAAACGATGGTGCATCTTTTGAATTACGCCAAGCTGCAAGTGATGAAGTTCAAATTTTAGTGACACCACGTGTGGGCACAATTTCTCCTTGGTCATCAAAAGCAACCGATATTTTTGCCAACTGTAATACGCCTGTACACCGCCTAGAACGCGGTGTTTTGTTTACCTTAAAAGGTATTACAGACGTTTCAAACGAAGTAAAACAAGTATTGCATGACCGCATGACCGAAAGTGTGTTTAACCACATTAACGATGCTGCAGCGTTATTTGTTGAAACTGAACCAAAACCTTTAAATAGCATTGATATTTTGGGTGAAGGCAAAGCGGCATTGGTAAAAGCCAACAGTGAGTTTGGTTTTGCCTTGTCTGATGAAGAAATTGATTATTTAACCGAAGCATTTATCAAGTTAGGCCGTAATCCGCATGACATTGAATTGATGATGTTTGCACAAGCCAACTCTGAGCACTGCCGTCACAAAATCTTTGGTTCTGAATGGACAATTGATGGCGAAGTACAGCCATTGTCATTGTTCCAAATGATCAAAAATACTTATAAAGAATCACCAACAGACGTATTGTCGGCTTACAAAGACAACGCTTCGGTGATTGTTGGTTTTGATACGCAGCGTTTCTATCCGAAAAAAGATGCTGCAACAGGTCACTACGTTTATAAATATAAGAGCCAAGCTGCCCACATTCTTATGAAAGTGGAAACACACAACCACCCAACTGCAATTGCACCATTTGCAGGTGCTGCGACAGGTTCGGGTGGTGAAATCCGTGATGAAGGCGCGACAGGTCGTGGTGGTAAACCAAAAGCAGGTTTAACAGGCTTTACAGTATCGAATTTAAATATTCCTGGTTTTGAACAGCCTTGGGAAGAAAACTATGGCAAGCCTTCACGTATGGCATCGCCATTACAAATTATGATTGAAGGCCCATTGGGCGGTGCAGCGTTTAACAACGAATTTGGTCGTCCTGCGTTAAATGGTTACTTCCGTACTTTCGAGCAAAACGTGAATGGTGAAGTAAAAGGCTTCCATAAACCAATCATGATTGCAGGTGGTTACGGCAACATTCGTCCAGACCATGTCGAAAAAGACCCAATTCAGCCAGGCGATTTATTAATCGTTTTAGGCGGCCCTGCGATGTTGATCGGTTTAGGCGGTGGCGCTGCATCTTCTGTAGATAGCGGAACCATGGGTGAAAATCTTGACTTCGCTTCAGTACAACGTGAAAACCCAGAAATGGAACGCCGTTGCCAAGAAGTGATTGATACATGCTGGCGTTTGGAAGATGCTAACCCAATCGTATCAGTGCATGACGTGGGTGCAGGTGGTATTTCGAACGCAATGCCTGAGTTGGTGAATGATCACGAACTAGGTGCTGTACTTGATTTGCGTAAGATTCCATCTTTAGAACCAGGCATGTCACCAATGGAAATTTGGTCAAACGAAGCGCAAGAGCGTTATGTATTGGCCATCCGTCCAAGTTCTTTAGAATTATTTGAATCAATCTGTGCGCGTGAGCGTTGTCCGTTTGCAGTATTGGGTGAAGCGACAGAAGCGCGTCATTTAACGGTTGAAGATCCACTGTTCAATAACAAAGCTGTAGATATGCCAATGCAGGTCTTGTTAGGTGGTACGCCACGCATGAGCCGTTCTTATGAAAGCATTGAGCGTCAAGGTGATGATTTTGATGCAGCTCAAGTTACTGATCTGAAAGATGCGATTTACCGTGTCATCAAGAATCCAACTGTTGCGTCCAAATCATTCCTAATCACGATTGGTGACCGTTCAATTACAGGTATGGTTGCACGTGATCAGTTGGTTGGCCCATGGCAGGTGCCTGTTGCAGATGCAGCAGTAACCACTACCAGCTTGCAAGGCTTTACAGGTGAAGCAATGGCGATGGGTGAACGTCCACCTGTAGCTTTATTAAACCCTGCAGCATCTGCGCGTTTGGCAGTGGCAGAATCTATTTCCAATATCATGTCAGCCAAAATTGACCAGATCAGCGACATTAAATTATCTGCAAACTGGATGGCAGCAGCAGGTCAAAAAGGCGAAGACCAAGCTTTGTTTGAAGGTGTAAAAGCCATTGGTATGGAAATGTGTCCTGCGCTAGGAATTGCAATTCCAGTAGGTAAAGACTCATTGTCTATGCGTACCACTTGGAATGACGAAGGTGTTGATAAATCTGTAACTTCACCAATGTCAGGTGTAATTACTGCATTTGCACCAGTGACCGATGTACGTAAAACACTAACCCCTGAATTGAAAAATACCGATTCAGTATTGGTACGTATTGACTTGTCTAAAGGTCAGTTCCGTTTAGGCGGTTCAATTTTAGCGCAAGTGTATAAAGCTATTGGTTCAGTAACACCAGATGTCGATAACTTTGACGAATTCAAAGCATTCTTTGCTTTGGTACAAGACTGGAATAACCGTGGCTTGATTCAAGCTTATCACGACATTGGTGATGGTGGTTTATTGGCAACTGTAACAGAAATGATGTTCGCTTCACGTTTAGGTGTGGCGTTAGAAGATCAATCTGTTGCGGCATTGTTTGCTGAAGAAATTGGTGCAGTACTACAAATCTCTAAAGCAGACTGGGCTAACTTAGCTGCTGAAGTTGCTGCATCTACTTTGAAAGATGCGATTTCGGTAGTCGGTACAGTTAATAGCACAGACCAACTTGCTGTAAATGGCTTGGTGCTTGAACGTGCCGATTTGCAAGCGGCTTGGAGTGAAGTATCACACCAAATCCAGCGTTTACGTGACAACTCAGAAACTGCTGATCAAGAATTTGCTTTGATCACAGACAAAAACCACAAAGGCTTAATTGCTCAACCGACATTTGACTTAAATGAGCCAGTTGAAGCGCCATACATCAACACACGTCGTCCTAACATGGTGATTTTACGTGAACAAGGCGTAAACGGTCATGTAGAAATGGCGGCAGCATTTGACAAAGTCGGCTTTAACACTGTTGACGTACACATGAGCGACTTGCTTGCAGGACGTGTCGATTTAGACGACTTTGAAGGCTTAGTGGCGTGTGGTGGTTTCTCTTACGGTGACGTCTTGGGTGCGGGCGGTGGCTGGGCAAAGTCAGTCTTGTTTAACCCGAAATTACGTGACCAGTTTGAGAAATTCTTTAACCGTCAAGAAACATTCTCACTTGGTATCTGTAACGGTTGTCAAATGTTGTCACAATTAGCACCACTCATTCCAGGTGCAGAAGCGTGGCCACGTTTCCATCGTAATACCTCAGAAGTGTTTGAAGCGCGTAGCGTTAATGTACGCGTTGAAAAATCGAATTCTGTATTATTGGAAGATATGGAAGGCTCGATTTTACCAATCGCAGTGGCACATGGTGAAGGTCGCGTCGTTGCACCAGAAGCTAATTTGGCAGCCTTGAACGCAGGCAACCAAGTGATTTTACGTTATGTCGATAGCCACGGAAATGCGACTCAACATTATCCAATGAACCCGAATGGTTCGCCAGAAGGTATTTCAGGCGTAACTTCAAAAGATGGTCGTGCAACAATTATGATGCCGCACCCTGAACGTAATTTCCGTGCGCTTCAACATTCTTGGAAACCTGAAGAATGGACTGAAGATGGTGCATGGTTACGTATGTTCCGCAATGCGCGTAAATTTATTGGTTAAGATTTAACTCGCTTAATCTATAGCAGTCAGCCACCTTCGGGTGGCTGATTTTTTTGCTGTGAATATGCAACTTTTATATAGACGTGCATGTTTCCACCTAAATGAATCGTCGGCTTGCTGTTCAACAATTCTGCATTAATCTCAACAATCATAGTCATCCTAGACAACTCAAGCTATCATAAACAAGCAAACACACATGGGATGGCGTTATGAAAATCATTGCAGATGAAAATCTGGCATATACCGATTATTTCTTTGCAGATTTGGCAGAAATAGAGCACAAGGCTGGACGCCGTCTAACGCATCAAAATGTGCAAGATGCTGATGCGCTGCTAGTTCGTTCCGTCACCCAAGTGAATGCAGCATTGATTCAACAGACCGCGCTTCAATTTATTGGCAGCGCGACCATTGGCACAGACCACCTTGATATCCCAGCCATCGAGCAGCAGGGCATTGCATGGTCAAATGCGGCAGGTTGTAATGCGCAGGCGGTGAGTGAGTATGTGATTACCGCATTGCTTCATCTCGAGCCTGAATTACTACATGCCAATCAAAACTTTAAACTTGGCATTATTGGACTGGGCAATGTCGGCTCGCGCTTGGTCAAAATGGCACAATTATTCGGTTGGGATGTCATCGCATACGATCCATTTGTGCAGTTGCCCAATGTGCAGCAATGTGACTTAGATGCACTATTACAACAGGCAGATGCAATTTCCATTCATGTGCCATTAACAGAAACTGGTGAACATCCTACTCATCATTTAATTAATGCAGCGCGTTTGGCATGTATGAAGCCTCAAGCCATTCTGATTAATTCAGCGCGTGGGCCAGTGGTAGAAGAAGCGGCTTTAATGCAGGATATTCAACATACTCAGCGTTTAGTGGTATTAGATGTTTTTGAATATGAACCTGAAATCTCTGCAGAATTATTAGATTTGCTTGCTTTGGCAACCCCGCATATTGCAGGGTATAGCCTAGAAGGCAAGGCTCGCGGCACACAAATGATTTATCAGGCTTTTTGTGAAAATTTTGGTTTAGATGCCACAAAACAATTTGAAACTCAATTGCCAAGCTGCGCGCAATATTTCAAAACCCAAGATTTGAAAAATAGTCTGCATGCACATTTAAGTCAAATTTATGATATTGCACAGGATGATGCCAATTTACGTGCCTGTGTCAAAGCGGGCAAAGTTGAGCAGCAGGCTTTTGATCATTTAAGAAAAACCTATCCTCTGCGTCGTGAATGGGCAGCACACGGAGGCCCGCAAGCATGAGTTCAAATCTCCAATATCAACCAACTTGCGACTTAAACAGCATGCGCGCACGTGCACAATTGTATGCACAAATACGCCAGTTTTTTGCGGAACGTGAAGTACTTGAAGTTGAAACGCCAATTTTGTCACAGGCAGGAGTGACAGATGTGCATTTGGCTTCAGTGCAAGCACAGCGCCATGTGCAGGGCAAATTGCATACGCACTATTTACAGACCTCACCTGAATTTGCCATGAAGCGTTTATTGGCCAGTGGTAGTGGTGCTATTTATCAAATTTGCAAAGTCTTTCGTGATGATGAGCATGGACGTAAACACAACAGCGAATTTACCATGTTGGAATGGTATCGTCCCGAATTTAGCCTGAAAGAGCTTATGTTTGAGGTGACAGATTTACTTAATCTGACGTTAAAACAACGCTTTGGCGAAGTACGTCCAACAGTGTTGAGTTATAAACACGCATTTATGGATCGTTTGGATTTAAATCCTTTACAGGCAAGTCTGCAACAATTGAAAGACTGCTGTCATCGTGTGGGTTTGCATCTGGATTTGGGTGATGACCGTCTAGGCTACATCGACCTATTGTTTTCACATTTTGTAGAACCAAGTTTGGGCTTTGATGCTCCTGTATTTTTAACCGATTTTCCACCTGAATTAGCATCTTTGGCTAAAACCAGAACAGATGATGATGGGGAATTGGTCGCAGCCCGTTTTGAGCTATATATCGAAGGTTTAGAGCTTGCCAATGCCTATGATGAATTGATTGATGCTACTGTGCTGCGTTCTCGTTTTGAAGCCGATAATGCAGAACGCGCACAACTTGGTTTACATGTGATGCCAATTGATGAATATTTATTGGCTGCGTTGCCGAACATGCCTGAATGTTCAGGTATCGCCTTGGGCATAGATCGCTTATTGATGATTGCAACTGAGCAGATGCGTTTAGAGCAAGTGATTAGCTTTCCTGCGCAGCTTGCCTAAAAGCAAAAGACAGTTTCTTATTTCAAGAAGGATTTATTTGAGCTAAAAAGCCGTAGCTTCTATATTTTAGAAGATTACGGCTTTTCGATCAGAAATTTAGGCTGACTTAAATAGGTTAAGAATGATAGATCAAAGAACGCATGTAATGACGTTCTATAGACTTAAATAGCCTAAGCAGTAGCAGCCAAGTGACGTGCCTTTAATTGCTCAATCGCTTTAATGCGTCGTTCAATCAGCATTTCACCAATATCGGGGCCTTGGACATCGGCAGGTAAGTCTTGCGCCTTAATGCTGCGTACCACTTGAATCGCTTCCAAAATATAGCTCGCTTGCGGATAGTCACGATCTTCCAAACCTAAACGCCCACGAGAGTCACATTCACAGGCTTGTACAAAGGCTTCTACACGCTCAGGACGACGCAAGACATCCAAACGCTGTAATAAGCGCCATAACGTGCCAGGCTTTAAGCTCAATGCTTGGTGGCATTTTAAATGCTCTTTACATACAGCAAGTGCAAGTTGTTTGGTATTGGTCGGTACGCGCAGGCGTTCACACACTTCCGTTACAGGTCGAATCCCACGTTCTTCATGCATAATGTGCCGTGGTAATTCATCGGCAGGGGTCAAGGCCTTGCCTAAATCATGCAATAACACTGCAAAGCGTACATCGAGTGAGTAATTGCCACGACAGGCTTGTTGTAGTGACATCATGGTGTGCACACCACTGTCAATTTCAGGGTGATATTCAGGACGCTGTGGAATACCGAATAAAGCATCTAATTCAGGAAATAAAACTTTTAAAGCACCACAGGCACGCAATGTTTCAAAATAAACATCGGCACGTGCTTCCATTAAGGCACGTGAAGTTTCTTTCCATACGCGTTCAGGTGTCAGCGCATGTAACTCACCAGATTCTGCCAACTCTTGCATTAATAACAAGGTTTCAGGTGCAACCACAAAGCCTGAAGCATGATAACGTGCCGCAAAACGAGCAATACGCAGCACCCGTAACGGGTCTTCTACAAATGCATTGGATACATGGCGCAGCACTTTATTGCACAGATCTTGCTGTCCACCGTAAGGGTCGTAGACATTGCCATCACTATCCATTGCCATGGCGTTAATGGTTAAATCACGACGGATTAAATCTTCTTCTAAGGTCACGCTTGGGTCGGTATGAAATTCAAAACCGTGATAACCGTGTCCAGATTTGCGCTCTGTACGAGCAAGTGCATATTCATCTTTGGTTTCAGGATGAAGAAAAACAGGGAAGTCTTTGCCCACAGGTTGAAAGCCTTGAGCCAAAAGTTGTTCGGGCGTTGCGCCAACGACAACATAATCTTTTTCGTGATAGGGATGCCCGAGTAAGTGATCTCGAACTGCACCGCCTACTAAATAAACTTGCATGAAAAAACCTCTATTCTTCAAGCAATCATGCTACAGAATAGAGGTTTTCTCAAGTCTATAATTCTGAGTCAGTCACTCAGAAATATAGGTTTATGCTTTAACTTGTGCTGTTTGTTGAATTTCAGCAACAGTGAGGGCAGTCATATTCACAACACGACGTGTCGTAGCAGTTGGCGTCAAGATATGTACAGGTTTTGCTGCACCTAACAAGATAGGGCCAATCGTAACATTGTTACCTGAAGTCGATTTCAACAAGTTAAATGAAATATTGGCAGCATCTAAGTTCGGCATAATCAACAAGTTTGCAGAACCTTTGAAGCGTGAGTTCGGGAAAGCAAAATGACGGATATTTTCGTCTAATGCTGCATCACCGTGCATTTCACCTTCAACTTCAAGCTCAGGTGCAATCTCACTCAAGATTTCAAAGACTTTACGCATTTTTTGTGCGCTAGAGTCTTGTTGGTCAGAACCAAAACTTGAGTGAGAAAGTAGAGCAACGCGTGGTGTCATACCAAAACGGCGTACTTCTTCAGCCGCTAAAAGTGTCATTTCAGCCAACTGTTCAGCAGTTGGGTTAGTGTTGACATAAGTGTCGGCAATGAACAAGTTGCGATCTTCAAGCATCAATGCGTTAAGGGTAAAGAAGTTAGTGCGACCTTCTTTTAGACCAATCACATTTTTCACGAAATCAAGGTGAATATCGTAGCTAGAATAAGTACCACATAACATACCATCGGCTAAACCATGTTTCACTAACATTGCTGCAATGAGGGTAGAGCGACGACGTGCTTCACGCTGCGCGTATTCAGGTGTAACGCCTTTACGCTGCATGATGGTGTAGTAATCATCTGCAAATTTTTCGTAGTTCGGGTTGTTTTCCTGATCTACAATTTCCATATTCACGCCATGTTCCAGACGTAAACCTAGCTTTTTAATGTTCGCTTCAATCACTGAGGTACGACCTACAAGGATTGGTTTAGCCAAGCCTTCATCCACTGCAATTTGTACTGCACGAAGTACGCGTAAGTCTTCACCTTCTGCATAAGCAATACGCTTAGGGTCAGTTTTTGCTTGAGCAAAAATAGGCTTCATCATAAATGCCGAGTTATATACAAACTCAGACAAACGCTGACGGTATGCAGAGAAGTCTTGAATTGGACGACTTGCTACACCTGAATCCATTGCCGCTTGAGCAACTGCAGGTGCAATTTCAAGAATTAAACGCTGATCAAGTGGACGTGGAATTAAATAGTCACGACCGAATGATGCAGATTTTTCACCATAAGTCGCAGCATCTGCTTCAATGTGTGCCATGCGTGCAATTGCGTGTACACAAGCAATTTTCATTTCTTCGTTGATGGTAGTTGCGCCAACATCTAATGCACCACGGAAAATATACGGGAAGCAAAGTGCGTTGTTAACTTGGTTCGGATAATCCGAACGACCTGTTGCCATAATCACATCTGGACGTACTTCATGCGCATGTTCAGGCAAGATTTCTGGGTCTGGGTTAGCCAAAGCAAAGATAATTGGATTTTCAGCCATTTCTTTGACCATAGCTTTGGTCAAGATACCCGCTGCAGAAAGACCAAGGAACATATCCGCACCGCTAATTACATCAGCAAGTTGCGTTCCTTCAATGTCTTGCATATAGCGTTTTTTCGAGTCATCCAAACCTTCACGTTTGGTGGTGATTAGACCACGCGAATCCGCAACAATGATATTTTCTTTTTTCGCGCCCAATGCACATAACAGGTCTAAACAAGACAGTGCGGCTGCACCTGCACCTGAAGCAACGATTTTGATTTCTTCAATTTTCTTGCCGTTAAGTAACAAGGCATTGAGTAGGGCAGAACCTACAATGATTGACGTACCGTGTTGGTCATCGTGGAACACAGGAATATTCATGCGTTCACGAAGTTTTTGCTCAATGTAGAAACATTCTGGCGCCTTGATGTCTTCAAGGTTGATACCACCAAAAGTTGGTTCTAATGCTGCAACAATATCTACAATTTTGTCTGGATCATTTTCAGCAATTTCGATGTCAAATACATCGACACCAGCAAACTTTTTAAAGAGTACGCCTTTACCTTCCATCACAGGTTTAGACGCCAAAGGACCGATATTACCTAAACCTAATACTGCTGTACCGTTACTAACGACAGCAACCAAGTTACCGCGAGCGGTATAAAGTGCAGCTGTTGAAGGATCACGTTCAATCTCTAAACATGGTGCTGCGACACCTGGTGAGTAAGCGAGCGCTAAGTCACGTTGGTTGACCAGCTGCTTACTTGGAGTAACGCTGATTTTTCCTGGTGTTGGAAATTCGTGATAGTAAAGTGCCTGCTGTTTTAATGATTGATCGTCCATCTGAATCTCGTGTGTGACAAGTTGGCCAGCGATGCTGGTGGTTTTTTTATGAATCTTATGGAAATATACCATTACTTGCCCTCTTAGCACAGACGTCACTGTTTATTTTTAGAACAAACTTGGAGCTTTTGGGTCTAGTTTCAGATTAAGGAGCGATAAGCGCGGATACTAAATTTGCTTTTAGAAATTGAGTCGCTTCACTTTCAGGCAAAGGCCTAGAGAATAAATAACCCTGTGCAATATCACACTTTAAATTCTGCAAATATTGGAGTTGTTGTTCAGTTTCAATTCCTTCAGCCACTACAGTCATGTCCATGGCTTTGCCCATAGCAATGATGGCATTGACAATGGCTTCTTGTTTGGTATTTCCAATTTTAGAAATAAAACTACGGTCAATTTTTAAAATGTCTATTGGGAAGTCAGTTAAGTAAGAAAGTGAAGAATAGCCTGTACCAAAATCATCTAAGGCAATATGAATATCACGTTGTTTAATTTCATCTAATAAGGACTTCACGGTTGTGGAATTTTCCACCAAAAAGGATTCTGTAATTTCTAATACTAAGCTTGCACCTGAAATTTGATAGGTGTTAATCGCATCATCTAAATCTTGAAGTAATTGACCACGTTGCAGTTGTTGTGCAACCACATTCACTGATACTCGAATATGATCAAAACCTAACAGGTTCCATTCACGAATTTGTTTGGCTGTTTGTTGAATCACAACTCGACCAATATCGGAAATTAAACTGGTTTGTTCTGCAATAGGAATAAATAGGTTGGGTGGAATAATGCCTTTGCTCGGATGCTGCCAACGTACCAATGCCTCAAACCCAACCACTTGATAGTTATGGAAATCAATTTTAGGTTGATAATATACAATTAATTCATCATTTTTAATGGCTTGGCGTAAGTCGCGCTCTAAATGTACATCTTGCTCTAGCAGTTTGGTGTTGTCTAAAGTGTAATATTTAATGGTATTGCCACCTAAACGTTTAGCCTCAGACAAGGCTTGTTCAGCACAATTATTTAGATAATCCAACTGGCGTCCATGTTCAGGATAGAGGGAAACCCCCATCGACAGGGTAATAATATGTTCTTGTCCCTGTACATTAAACGGCAAATTAAAGGCTTTGGTGATACGTTCACAGTGCTCTTCGATTGAAGGGCGAATGTGAGAAATTTCATAAACAATTGCAAAATCATCGCCATTTAAGTGTGCAACAAACAGCGCTTCGGCATTGGTGATACGTAAACGCTGCGCCACTTGGCGGAGTAATTCATCGCCACCATTATTGCTTAAATATTCGTTTAAAGGTCTGAAACGGTCAATATTGAGTCGAATGACCGCCAATTGCTGCAATGAATCTTGCTGTGAAATAAGATATTGATGTAGTTGATAATTATAATAAAAACGATTGGGGAGATCGGTCAGCGCATCATAATTTTCTAAATAGGATAAACGCTGTTCTTGTAGTTTCTGTTCGGTTAAATCAGACACAATTCCAATATAATTAATAATACGGTTTTGCTCATCTTTGACTGCATTGATATGCAAACGAACTTCTAATTCTTTTCCTGAGCGGAATTTTATACTCTTTTCAGTATGATATTCACCCTTGCTGAGTAATTGTTGAACAATTTCCTCTTGTGTCATGCGTGGATTTGCTTTGTTGGATTTGACTAAATCAAACAGATATTTACCTATAATATGGTCACGTTGAAATCCACTCATTTGTGCATAGAATGGATTGCTTTCAATATAGCGCAGGTTTTCATCTAAAATAAAAATACCTTCAGCAGCTTGTTCAAGTACGCTGGCAGTAAGTTTTAAGCGTTCTTGTGCAATCCGTTCTTGATGAATGTCACGGCGAACCCCAACCATGCGTAAAGGTTTATTGGTGACAGGATCACGCTCAATTACTCGCCCAATATCATGCACCCAATACCATTGACCTGAATTATGTTGTATGCGATAAGTGGTTTGATAGCGTTCTGTCTGACCACGTAAATGCTCTTTCATGGTTTGACGAAGGTGTGCAATATCATCACGGTGAATTAATTGCTGTAATTTATTCCGATGCTTTTTGGAATTTTTTAAACGAGTTTGTTGTGCGCCAGTCCCAAAGACAATGCTTCTTTCTCTGATATTCCAGTCCCACGCTTTAATACCTGCGGCTTCATGTGCCAAAATTAAACTATGTTGTTGATTGATTAAGTCTAGATGGGTTTGTTCTAAGTCAAAGGTACGTTCTCTAATTTTTTGTTCCAGCATTTGATTGTTAAATTGCAGTTGTAATTCAATATCTTTAGATTTGTTCATTTCCACTTGCAATTGTTGGCGGAGTTGATCTGTCCAGTCAACTTGTTGCTCTGCGGCTTTTTTTAATTGGTCGTTTTTAAAATTGACGCTCGATAACCGACGATGCATATGCATTGAAGTATTGGCACAAATGAGTAGGGTAATTAATGCAAAATTTGTTGCCAGAAAAAAGAAAGCAGAAGTTTCAGAGCGAATTAAAAACTGCGCGGCAATATTGGGCGTAATGACTGGAATGAATACCCAACAAAAATAACTCAAGCGTTGTGTTAAAAAGGTGAGTGCAAAGATTTGACTCACAATAATTAATAAGGCGGCTAGAATAATGGCTTCATGGATGTTCAGTTCAGGGTTTTGATGGGGTAAAAAGTAATACAGCAAAGTTACCCCAACTGCGATTGCAGTTCCGATTAAGAAACATACCAATTTTAACCAGCGATCTGCATGATGGAGTTGATATTGTCCTGCTTTAAAGTGAATTGCAGTGAGCAGTAAACACGAACCAATGGTCAGTTCAGTGAGAATAAACCAGATGTTGAGGTAGGGTGATGACTGTGAGAAGGAAATTTGATAAATAAAAAACACATACAGACAAACAATCAGGACGCTGACCAAAAAGAATCGAATAAGCCGAATGGTATTGGTGATTTGCGCAGCATCTAAGTATTGCTGCAACAATTCATCTTGAGCGTCTGACATACTTCCCCAAAATATAGTTAAATGATTCCATCATTTATATTTTAAATAACATTACGTTGATGCATAAACTATTGCGGTTTTGTGTTTAAATTCTATGCAAAATCTTTAAGATCTTCTTCGAGAGTAATCCTGTGCTTTATAAATTGCAATGTTATTGGCTATCGATTTCTGCAAAAGTGGATAAATTACTCAGCTAAGCGATAATTTAAGATTGCTAAAGCAACCACGGGTGCGGTTTCAGTGCGTAATATCCGAGAACCAATACACCAGTTTTGAAAGCCAACAGCATTTGCAGCGCTAATTTCAGCCTCGCTTAAACCACCTTCAGGCCCAATTAATAAAGCCAAATCTTTGCTGGCGTTGTTTAACACATCGACTTGATCTTTATTTGGTGCTAACACTAATTTGGTAGCAGGAAGGTCGCTATTGAGCCAGTCCTCTAACCGTAGTGGGGCTAAAATTTTCGGGACGATATTCATGCCACACTGTTCGCAGGCTGCAATGGTAATGCCTTGCCAATGATCTATTTTCTTTTGATCACGGTCATATTTTAAGCGCATTTCACAGCGTTCAGAGGTGAGCAACTGAATGTTAGTCACGCCAAGCTCTACCGCTTTTTGAATCGCATAATCCATACGATCGCCTTTGCTCATTACTTGTCCTAATAAGGCGCTAAAGCTTGGGATGCGATTGTCTGGATTAAAACTTTTAATCTGCACTTGCGCTGTTTTTTTGGTAACTTCAACCAGTTCCACTTCATATTCACCACCTTGCCCATTGAACAAGGTGGCGGTTTCACCGACTTGTGCGCGTAGTACTTTCACCCAGTGATGAAATACTGTTTCAGTCAGTTCAACTTGTGTATCTACTGCTAATTCAGCCTCAATATAAAAACGGGGCATAGGGATTACTCGTTCAAGTCAATAAATATGAAAAATACAGCTTAAGCCAAACCAAGATCTGTCACTAATTGACGAGTCGGTTCGGTGTTGTTCATGGTGTAAAAATGCAAACTTGGTGCACCACCTGCAATCAGGCGTTCGCACAGTTTAATAATCACTTCATGACCAAAGGCTTTGATTGAAGCTGTGTCATCACCATAGGTTGCTAATTGCTTACGAATCCAGCGTGGAATTTCTGCACCTGTACCATCTGCAAAGCGAATTAAATTGCTGGCATTGGTAATCGGCATAATGCCAGGCGCAACAGGAATATTCACACCTTGCTTTTGAATACGTTCTACAAAGTAAAAGTACGCATCTGGATTAAAAAAGAACTGGGTGATGGCAGCATTGGCACCAGCATTTACTTTGGTGACAAAGTTTTTAATGTCTTGATCAAAGTGGTCTGCTTGTGGATGCATTTCAGGATAAGCCGCAACTTCAATGTGAAAATGATCACCTGAATGTTCACGAATAAAACGCACCAAGTCAGACGCATACGGCAATTCGCCTAAACCAACTTGACCTGAAGGTAAATCACCACGCAAAGCCACAATGCGGTCAATGCCTTGTGCTTTATAAATATCAAGCAATTCAGCAATACGCGCTTTGTCATCACCAATACAAGACAGGTGCGGCGCTACAGGTGTGCCTTTGCCATTGAAGTCGCTAATGGTCGATAAAGTACGTTCACGAGTAGAACCACCTGCACCATAAGTGATAGAAAAAAACTCTGGATTTAAAAGTTGTAATTCTTGATGCACAACTTTGAGTTTTTCTGCACCTACATCGGTTTTAGATGGGAAAAATTCAAATGAAATAGGAAATTGTTTGGTCATGATTAAATCCTTGTTATAAATACTTATTTATATTTTTTCACCTCTCCTAAATCCTCTCGTGCGCTGGGTTTAAAAGCAGTGCTTTAAACTTGCTCAGGAGAGGACTTACCCTCGAATACATTCATTAAACAATGAATCATTCCCTCTCCCTATGAGAGAGGGTTAGGCAGAGGGATTAAATACTTAGTATTTATAAGCATCCGATTTAAACGGACCATCAACAGCTACACCTAAGTAGTCCGCTTGTACTTGGGTCAATTGTGTTAACACACCCCCAAAACCAGCAACCATTGCAGCAGCAACTTCTTCGTCTAGTTTTTTCGGTAAGATTTCAACACGAATAGCCGCTTGTTTTTGATCGGCAGGAAGATCGGCAAATTTCTCTGCAAATAAGTGCATTTGTGCCAATACTTGGTTAGCAAATGAACCATCCATAATACGTGATGGGTGACCTGTTGCGTTACCCAAGTTCACTAAACGACCTTCAGAAAGCAAGATTAAATAATCGTTTTCGTTTTCTGAACGATACACTTGGTGTACTTGTGGCTTCACTTCAACCCACTTATAACCACGTAAGTAGTTGGTGTCGATTTCAGTATCGAAGTGACCAATGTTACATACAACAGCGCCTGCTTTAAGTGTATCTAGCATTGCTGCGTCGCACACGTGATAGTTACCTGTTGTAGTCACAATCAAGTCAGTATTTTCTAAAAGCTCTAGGTTGACGTCTGCTTTATTGCCTGTTTGTACGCCATTCTTGTACGGAGATACAACTTCGTAACCATCCATACATGCTTGCATTGCACAAATTGGGTCAATTTCAGAAACACGAACAATCATGCCTTCTTGACGTAAAGATTGTGCAGAACCTTTACCTACATCACCATAACCAATAACCAATGCACGACGACCAGACAATAACATGTCTGTACCACGTTTAATCGCATCGTTGAGTGAGTGACGGCAACCGTATTTATTGTCGTTTTTAGATTTAGTCACAGAGTCGTTGACGTTAATGGCAGGCACTTTTAAAGAACCATCTTTCCACATTTCAATTAGACGTTGTACGCCCGTAGTGGTTTCTTCAGTAATGCCGTGAATGCGCTCTAATAATGCAGGATATTTCTCGTGAACGAGTGCAGTTAAGTCACCGCCATCGTCCAAAATCATGTTGGCATCCCATGGTGTGCCATTTACATTAATTTGTTGTTCAAGACACCATATATATTCTTCTTCAGTTTCGCCTTTCCAAGCAAAAACAGGCACACCTGAAGCAGCAATTGCTGCAGCAGCGTGGTCTTGAGTAGAGAAAATGTTACAAGAAGTCCAACGAACTTCTGCGCCCAATTCAACTAGCGTTTCAATTAAAACAGCAGTTTGAATGGTCATGTGGATACAGCCGAGAATTTTCGCACCTGCAAGAGGTTTTGCAGCTGAGTAGCGCTTACGCAAACCCATAAGGGCTGGCATTTCTGCTTCTGCAAGTTTGATTTCTTTACGACCAAAATCAGCTAGTGTGATATCGGCAACTTTATAATCTGTAAATGAAGCATTAACCGCGTTCATCACGATCTCCTTATAAAAAACAATTGATCATTCAGTTCGCGGATGCCGTTTCTTGCATAGCAAACGCGTTGCTATGCTGGTCGAGCCTGGCGATTTTACATTTCGTGCCTGTAAAACGTCGCAGCATCCCTCGACTAGCGCGATATTGTACTTGGAAATTGATTCAGTTCCAATCATGTTTTGTTTATTATCACTACAAACATATTTTTGAGATTGAATGATGGCTTTAGAGCTTCCTCAAGAGTTGGCAAATTTAGAAGCCAACGGCGGGATTTACGCAGTGTGGATGTTGCTACGACACTTAGGAATTGATGCCGATATTCAACAATTGATTGAAGTGTGTGGTTATACGCCAGAGCAGGGCACAACCACAATTGGTTTGGCTGTTGGACTGAAAAAGTTTGGCTTTAATGTGCAGTTTTATACTGACCCTGACCCAGATTTACAAGATGCAGAAAAGTTAAGTTATGCCGAAGCTGAACAGCTTAAATTGCCTGTATTGGCGGCAATCGGCTATCAGCAAATTCAGCACGCATTTGATGAAAATAAATTTGTAATTGTCTACTACGACACTTTAGAAGGCGTGGGCAATCACTCATTGCTATATTCTATTGATGATGCTGAAATTTGTTTCTTTGACAGTTTTGAGCCGATGCCTGCGGCTGTGTTTGAACAACAGCGTCAGCAAGAGGGCATTTGCAGACAAGTAATTGTGGTCGAAGTCTAAGTGTTATTCAAAGTCTAAGCTTTATTCAATGACGATTCGAGTCATGCAAAAATTGTCTAGCCCATCAATTGATTGGCTAGACAAATAAATTACTCCGCTGCATCGGCTTTTTGTGTCCAATATTCAGCTTTATTTTCGTCAGCATCTACACCCAAAGCATTTGCATAAATAAAAGCAAGGTCACGCATGGCTTGTACTTCGCCCAATTCTGCTGCTTGCTGTACCAATGCCACAGAGCGAGCGACATCTTGTTCAACCACATCACCACGACGGTAGTAGCCTGCCAACTCTAAAATAGCGGCAGGGTGTTGTGCATCACTGGCTTTTTTGAGCCAGACAAAAGCATCTTCAAAATGTTGTTTGGCATCTTCAGGGTCATCTTCTAGAACATCTTTGGCATATACGGTATAGCCTTCACCCAGCCAGTACATGGCTTCGATATGTCCATTTGCGGCTGCTTTGAGTGCCCATTGTTCGGCAAGTTCAATATCTTCATTAAAATCGCTTTGCATATATAGCACTGCCACTTCAAATTGGGCATCGGCTTGTCCTGCAATGGCGCGGTTCATTAGCGCAGGGGAGATTGAAACAGATTCTGACATAATGCTATCCAGCAAAATTACAACATAAGAATGTGCGATAGCCTAAAAGGTCTATCGGGAAAAAGCCATCTTCGGTGTGATTTTATTTTCTAAAATGAGGGTCTGTTGATCTTTCACTTATGCAGACAATAACAAAAAATCACTTGAGCCATATCGTCAAGTTTCAATATGCTGAATGTTAAACATGGTCATAATGAGAACAATAAGATGGCAAATTTTTTAACTGCTGAACAAGCAAAAGTTTATTCAGATCATGCCAAGCTAGATATTGAATTATATAAGCAGCGTTTGGCGTCTTTAATCGAAGAGAATGCCAAGCAGGGCAATACCGCAGTTTTTACTGTGCTGCCAAAACATTTACCTTTAGAAGATATTCGAAATTTATCGGCACAGCTGACTGATTTGGGTTATCAGGTGCGCTTTGAGTTAAATGAGTTCTTTTATAGCTTTAATGTGTATTGGATTTAAAACTCAACTCTACCGACATTTCACCAAATAGTTTTAGTGAAATGTCGAGCGTTTATATTTTTTGATTTAGATTGCGTTTAAGTATTTGCAGTATGTTCTGCCAAAACTTCCAACGCTGCGCGAAAAGCTTCCTGAGTTGCAGGTGCGCCACAATAAGGCAAGCTGTGTAACAAGACTTCCTGAATTTCTTCGACACTTGCCCCGTTATTTAGCGCACCACGAATATGTCCTTTAAGCTCTGTCGGGCTTTTTAAAGCAGTTAAAAAGGCGATAGTAATTAAGGAACGATATTTGCGTGGTAACACACCTTCACGTTGCCAAGTTGAACCCCATGCATGTTCATTAATCCAGTCCTGCAAAGGTTGGGTAAATGGTACAGTGTTGTCCTGTGCGCGTTTTACAAAGCTTTCGCCCATGACTTCAGTGCGAACTTTTAAGCCATTGTCATAGTCTTGTTGTGACATTTTACTATCCCTGTTTTATTGTTTGAGCTCGGTGTATAGATTAAGTGCATAGATTAACAATTTATGGCGATGACACCATGCGCACTTGGTCGTAGACCATCAAAAAATATTCACATCTATCTATTTTTAATATATCCACAAGGTATAAAAAACCCCGAACATAAAGTCGGGGCTGTTTTAGCTTTATCGCAAATTTTGAAATAAGCGAGTGTTAAGCTTCAATGGTTTGCACGCTAATTTTTTTAGCAGGGTCGGCTTTACGACGTACTGTTGGTACAGGTTCACCATAATATTGACGGTCTGCAAAATAACTTGAACGTACCATTGGCGCAGCCCAAATATTTTTAAAACCTAACTTTTGACCATGCGCTGTATAACGCTCAAATTCTTCAGGTGTTACAAAGCGGTCAATTGGCGCATGTTCTTTAGATGGCTGTAAATATTGACCAATGGTCACATAATCTACATCGTGCGCTTTAAGATCATCTAACAGTGCAATAACTTCTTCTTCAGATTCTCCAATACCTACCATCAAACCGCATTTGGTTGGAATATCTGGGCAATATTCTTTAAACATTTTCAGCAAGTTCAAAGAGTGCTGATAGTCTGAACCCGGACGCATGGCTTTATATAAGCGTGGCACAGTTTCAATGTTGTGGTTAAAAACATCTGGCGGACATTCGGTCATAATGCGTAGTGCAATATCCATACGACCACGGAAGTCTGGTACCAAAATTTCTAACAACGTATTTGGGCTTAAAGAGCGGGCTTCTTTAATACAATCGACAAAATGTTGTGCACCACCATCTAACAAGTCATCACGGTCTACAGAGGTGATCACGGCATATTTTAAGCCTAAGTTGGCAATGGTTTCTGCCATGTGACGAGGTTCTTCAGGATCTAGTGCATTTGGACGACCATGCGCAACATCACAGAACGGGCAGCGACGCGTACAAATATCACCCATGATCATAAAGGTTGCTGTACCGCCGCCAAAACATTCTGGCAGGTTTGGACAAGCAGCTTCTTCACAAACGGTGTGCAATTTTTGCTGACGCAAAGTGGTTTTAATGCGTTGAACTTCTTCTGGGGCCGTCATTTTGACCCGAATCCAGTCAGGCTTACGAGGCGTTTCAACCGTAGGAATAACTTTTACAGGAATACGTGCGACTTTTTCAGCACCACGAAGTTTGACACCCTGTTCTGGTTTACGGTTTGCAGACATATTCAACTTTTCCACTGTTTTTGAAAGGGGAGAGATTTAGTGTAGGGTAGATTTTACGTGAAATAGAATCTGATTAAACCGAATCTAAGTGCTAAAGTAAAATGTCACCTTAACTTCATCATAAGATGATTATTATAACGAAAATGTGCTTAAATTGGGTAAAAACGATATTCATATAAAAAATGTGGTTATCACGTAATATATGCACAGTAAATACAGAAAATTCAAAAGATTTACGTCATAATATAGCCCATTGAAAAGACAGATTTAAAGAAAAGGAGCGTTGAATGCCACGTAAAAAAGAGGTCGTTAGTGGAACTTTCGTGAAGTACGATGCGGTTGTTCTCGGTTCAGGCCCAGCGGGTGAAGGCGCGGCAATGAAACTTGCCAAATCAGGTAAGCGGGTTGCGATTGTAGATGTTCGTGAGCAGCTTGGCGGTAACTGTACCCATGTGGGTACCATTCCAAGTAAAGCATTGCGTCAGACAGTGTCGAATATTATCCGTTATCGCCGTGACCCAATGTTTAAAAAAATGGGCGATTGGCGTCAGTTCACCATGAAGCAAGTGTTGCAAAGTGCGCATAAAGTTATTCAGCAGCAAGTTGAAACGCACTCTCGCTTTTATGACCGTAATGAAATTGCGATTTATCATGGTCGTGCTTATATCCAAGATAAAAATACGGTCTTGGTATTTGGTGCAGATGGCATTAAAGAAACCATTATGTGTCAGCAAATTGTGATTGCGACAGGTAGCCGTCCATATCGTCCAGAAATGTTGGATTTCAACCATCCACGTGTATTTGATTCAGACAAAATTTTGGATTTGGATTTCTCGATTCAAAAAATTATTATTTATGGCGCGGGTGTGATTGGTTGTGAATATGCATCCATCTTCATTGGTTTAGATCATAAAGTTGATTTGATTAATACTCAGCACAAATTGCTCAGCTATTTGGATGATGAAATTTCAGATGCCTTGTCATATCACTTGCGTGCGCAAGGGGTGCTGATTCGCCACAATGAGCAAATTGATCATTTAGAAACTTTTGATGATCACGTGGTTTTATATTTGCAAAGTGGCAAGAAAATCAAAGCCGATGCGATTTTGTGGTGTAACGGTCGTTCGGGTAATACCGATGGTTTAGGTCTTGAAAATGTCGAACTTAAGCCAAACAGCCGTGGTCAGTTAACAGTCAATGATCAATATCAAACCGAAGTAGAGAATATTTATGCTGCGGGCGATGTAATTGGTTGGCCTTCGTTAGCATCAGCTGCCTATGACCAAGGTCGTTGCGCGGGTGCAAATATGAGTGGCGAAGAAAATGTTGCGCCTGTGACCGATATTCCAACAGGTATTTATACCATTCCAGAAATTTCTTCGATTGGTAAAACTGAGCAGGAATTGACGGAAGAAAAAATTCCTTATGAAGTTGGTCAGGCATCTTTCCGTCATTTAGCGCGTGCGCAAATTACGGGTGATACAGTGGGTGAATTGAAGATTTTATTCCACCGTGACACTTTAGAAGTATTGGGTGTGCATTGCTTTGGTAATAATGCGGCAGAGATTATCCACATTGGTCAGGCGGTGATGAACAGCCCGAACAATACCATTAAGTATTTTGTGGAAACCACATTCAACTACCCAACCATGGCGGAAGCGTATCGTGTGGCGACCTTGAATGGGATGAATCGTTTGTTTTAAGCAGATTCTGCTGACTGCAAAATAGAAAATTTAGAACACCTCATAAGATCATTCTTGTGGGGTGTTTTTTATTGCCTTGCTGTAGGAAAATTTATGCATTGAGGGAAAGTTGATTTGTGGAACATAGAGTAACCTGAGTTCGATATAAAAAAAGAGTAGAAAAAAAGCCCTGTATTTGTAACATATTGGTTCTCAAGACAAAATGTTATAAAACAAGGCTTTTCAATGGATCATATTACCGAATTATTTTGTATTT
>NZ_JACASN010000035.1:0-26852 GCF_013390985.1 Acinetobacter sp. Swhac1
TTGTCTCAAAGGACGCGGGTTTAATCTTGAAAATACGCGCTTGACAGACCCTAGACGAGTGAAAAAATTGATTGCGGTGTTAGCTATAAGCTTCTGTTGGTGTTACTTAACGGGTGAATGGCAACATAATCAAAAAAAAGCGATAAAAATAAAGAAGCATGGACGACTCTCAATGAGTTTATTTCGCTATGGTTTAGACTATGTTCAAATGGCGATTCAGCGTTTAATTGGTTTTGGGAAAAAAGAAGAGTTTAAGGAAATTTTGGCAATTTTAAGAAAGCAGAATCCTGATAGGATAAGGGTTCTGTGAAATTTGTCGTGTACAGAGAAATTATTGGAAATATGATATTCCTGCCATTTTAATTACCGATACAGGCAGTTATCGCAGCACACTTCGCCATACCACAGGTGATACTTTAAAAACAGTAAATTTTGAAAAAATGGCACATGTCGTGAATGGCTTGGTTGCACAGATTTTATCACCTTGATGATTGATCGCAGCGCATAAAAAACGCAGCCCTGAATTGAAATAGGACTGCGGTTAAAAGGTCATCCACCTGGAGATATGGATGACCAGACCATGAAGCACGCTTCAATCAAAAGCGTCTGATCAATTTATCGGTCTAAATAGACCAAACAAGAAACATACAGCGCGATGTATCTTAAATTTATATATGTGGATGGTTTGCCTATTTTTCAAGGAAATTGAATTAAAAACAGACTATCCATTTTAAAAATAATTAAAAAATTATTCAATTATTTTAAATCCAGAATCTAAATACGACAAAAGAGCACCGAAGTGCTCTTTTGAGATGTTCTATGCTTAAAGCAGAGTAACTTGCTTAATGACGTGCGGCTTTGCCTGCTGCTACTGGCTTCACAATCGGTGCCTTGGTTAAAGGCTTAGGCATACTGGTCAGTGCCAAAGGCAAGATTTCATCAATGCTTTTCACAGCCTTGATTTCCAAACCTTCTTTGACATTGTCTGGAATTTCAGACAAGTCACGCACGTTTTCCTGTGGGATAAATACCAGTTTGATACCACCACGATGTGCCGCAAGAAGTTTCTCTTTCAAGCCACCAATGCGCATTGCACGACCACGTAAGCTGGTTTCGCCTGTCATGGCAATATCAGGACGAATTGGAATATCTGTAAATGCAGATACCAATGCCGTAGTCAATGCCAAACCTGCAGATGGACCATCTTTAGGTGTTGCACCTTCTGGCAAGTGTACGTGTACATCGGTTTCGGCAAATACATTGGCTTCAATGCCTAAACTGTCGGCACGGGTACGCACAACGGTCATCGCGGCTTTGATTGACTCTTGCATCACATCACCCAATGAACCTGTGGTGATGAAATTACCTTTGCCTTTCATGGTTGCCACTTCAATGGTGAGTAATTCACCACCCACTGAAGTCCAAGCCAAGCCATTTACACGACCCACTTCGGCTTCTTCTTCTGCCATACCATAGTCAAATTTGTGTGGACCAAGGTAGTCAGGCAAGTTTTGTGAAGTCACATCTACCTGTAGGTTTTTGGCTTTTTTGCTGACTGCTTCTTTCACCACCTTACGGGCAATTTTTGACACTTCACGTTCCAGACTACGCACACCTGCTTCACGTGTATAGCGCTGCACAATGTCACGAATCGCTTCTTCATGAACCGTCAATTCTTTAGCACGCAAGCCATTATTTTTGATGGCTTTAGGGACAAGATAGCGTTCTGCAATATTCACTTTTTCATCTTCGGTATAACCCGGTAGACGAATTACTTCCATACGATCTAACAGAGCTTCTGGAATATTCATGCTGTTGGCAGTACAAATGAACATCACTTCAGACAAGTCTAAGTCTAGATCTAAATAGTGATCATTAAACTTGTTGTTTTGTGATGGATCAAGTACTTCTAACAAAGCAGATGCAGGGTCGCCACGGTAATCCTGTGCCATTTTGTCAATTTCATCGAGCAAGAATAGCGGGTTTTTAACCCCAACCTTAGTCAATGATTGCACAATTTTACCTGGCATCGCACCAATATAGGTACGACGGTGACCGCGAATTTCTGCTTCATCACGTACGCCGCCTAGTGCCATGCGCACGAACTCACGTCCAGTGGCTTTTGCAACCGACTCACCTAGTGAGGTTTTACCTACACCCGGAGGACCAACCAAGCATAGAATTGGGCCTTTGAGTTTTTTCACGCGCGACTGCACAGCAAGGTATTCCACAATACGGTCTTTAACTTCGTCTAAACCGTAATGGTCGGCATCTAAAATTTCTTGTGCTTTCGCCAAGTTGATGCTGACTTTGCTGGCTTTGTTCCATGGCGTATCTAAAATGACTTCTAGATAGTTACGTACCACAGCTGCTTCGCTAGATGCAGGTTGCATTGCTTTAAGTTTACGGAACTCAGCTTCTGCTTTTTTGCGGACATGTTCTGGCAAGTCTGCTTCGGCCAGACGTTTTTCAATTTCAGCGACATCATCTTCCGCACCGCCGTTCATATCGGACAGTTCGCGTTGAATGACTTTCATCTTCTCATTCAAGAAGTATTCACGCTGATTTTTTTCCATCTGGCGTTTAACAGAGTCATGCAAGGTTTGCTCAATCTGCTGTTCTTCAGACTGTTGCAATAAATAAGTCATTAACTCGGTCAAGTGAGCTTCAAACTCATCGTGCTCAAGGAATTTTTGTTTGACATCAATATTCAATGGCACACGGGTTGCAACAAAGAACAACAACTGCAATAAATCTTCAATTTTATTGGCAGCAGCAATCAGTTCACGTGCATTGCGTAATTTTGCTTCTGCATATTGCGCAAATAAGGCACGTAATTCTTGCAAACGTGTTGCTTGGGTATTTTCATCCATCGCAACAGTCATTGGGCTCAAGCTGTGTTCTGCAGTCAAATACGCGTCTTCATCAATAATTTTTTCGAGTTTGGCGCGGTATAAGCCTTCAATCAGCACTTTGATACAGTTTTCATCATTTTCGTGATTCACAACTTGCACAATCTTCGCGACAGTACCGTATTGATATAAATTGTCGTGATCAATTTCTTCTGTAAGCGAATCTTTTTGCGCAACTACAAATACTAGATTGTCACTGTTACGAGCCACATCAACTGCATTGATCGATTTTTCACGACCTACAAATAGCGCGATTTGCATGTGTGGATAAACCACCACATCACGTAGCGCTAAAAGCGGTAATACACTTGGAACCTGAGGCTCTAAGGTTTCTTGATTCATAATAATTTCAGACATGGGCACTCCTAATGAGTGACAACGGTGTTGCCATGTTTTTAATAGTGATGGGTATTTTTTAAAATACAAGGGCAGGTCAACACAAATTGTTTAAAAAGTAGCTAAATATGTGATTTTAAATTGATCTATTCAGTCAAAATGATCAATTTAGCGTTTCAAGGTGCGTTTAAACTGTAAAAAATGTTGTGGAGTTAGTAAGGCATCTACAGGTTGATCCCAATTTTCACGTGGCAAGCGTGTATGAATTAGCTGAAAATCATGTGCAATCCCTAAGCGATAAGGATGCTGCGGGGCAGAGGCTAAAGTGCGGTCATAATAACCACCGCCCATTCCAATGCGGGTGCCATGCGTATCGCAAGCCAATAAGGGCATCAAGACTAAATCTAAATGGGAGATGTGTTTTCCGCGACTTGTTCTTGGTTCTTGCATCCCCAAACGATGATGGGCAAAGCGACGCTGACGATATTGTTGTGGGGTGATTTGTACCCACACCAAGTGTTGATTCATATTGCAAATCATGGGCAAATACACTTGTTTGCTATGCGCGAAGCAATATTCAATGATGCGGTGTGTATGAATTTCACCAAAAGCATGTAAATACATACCTACTTTTTTTGCGTACTGAAATTTTGGCAGTCGTATTAGCCGCTGCAAAACAGCTTGCTGTGCGTGTTGCTGTTGGGTGCGCGTGACCGCTCTGCGCTGTTGTCGAAGCTGTTTACGCAAGGTTTTAAGTTCCAACAACTGCATCTCGGCACATCCTTATATTCTTGAGTTTAAATGCTTGAATGGGTATGGGATTACTGTCATTTCATCGACAAAAACAAGCTTTTATCATACTTGGCATTTTAACAGGATGTGATGCTGTATTTCTGTTTATCTGAAACTTGACCTGCTATCGGATAGTCTAGCTCGAACCCTAGACGCAAAATTACAAAAACTCTTATGCTATTGCCCAATCAATGCCACGCCAACAATCTTCAAGATCGCTTCAAGATGGATTAGGCAGGCTTCAGTTAAAAACAACAAATATGTAAAAACACAAGCCAAAACAAAAACAACACTTTCATTTTGCTGTTCAGGGAGAACAAGAACATGAATTATTCCAACAAGGTGTTTAAACATCTACTTCAAGGCGTGCTGGCTTTAGGAAGTTGTGTCAGCGCACAAAGTTATGCAGATTCGACCTATTTACCGCAGCCACCGAATACCCAACAAGTCTTTTTTGTCGGCAATAACTGGGATGGCACAGTGACGGTGATTCACCCTTCACAAGACTTTGGCAAAGTGGGTGTGGTCAATATGATTCCTGACCGCAAAGAGCGTTTATTAGAAATTCATTTAAATCCAGTGAAATTGATTGCCTACACTTACATTCAACAAACTGCAGGTGAGGGCAATGACCAGTTGGTGGATGATATGTATTCCACGCCAGATGGACAGTCGATTGTGGCTTCACGTCCAAGTTTTGCCGATGTGGTATCCATCAACATTAAAACGGGCAAAATTAATTGGCGTACGCCAGTCGAAGGTTTCCGCGCAGACCACATGGCGGTTTCACCAGATGGACAACGTGTTGCTGTGTCGGCATCGTCAGGTAATGTGGTGCATGTTTTAGATATTCATACAGGTAAAGAATTGGGGCGTTTTGCAACAGGGGATAAGCCGCACGAAAATATTTACTTTGCAGGTGGAACGAAAATCTTAAACTCTGCGATTGGTAACGTAGAAACTTCGATGGATGCACAGTGGCAAGATTTTACCAAAGGTAAGCGCTTTATTACCATTGCCGATGCCAACAATTATAAAGTTCTGAAAAAAATTGATTTCCGACCTGCGTTAGATGCCTTTGGACGTAAAGATTTATCCAACTCAGTGCGTCCTATGGTGCTAAGTAAAGATGAAAGCAAACTTTATGCACAGGTTTCATTTTTTAATGGTTTGGTGGAATACGACTTAAAAACCGATAAAGTCACCCGTATTGGACAATTACCGGGCAGCAGTACAATTCCAAAAGACCGCAGTAAATGGGTAAATGATTCACGTCATCATGGTTTATCCATCAGTGCAGATGGCGAAAAATTCTGTGTGGCTGGTACGATGGATGATTACGCGACCATTGTAGACCGTCAGAGTTTAAAAGCAGGCAAACTGATTCCTGCAGGTAAACCATATTGGGCAACCCGTAGCCCAGATGGAAAAAGCTGTGTGATTTCAGAAAGTGAAACCGATGTGGTAACGGTGATTGACTTTGCTACGGGAGAAAAAGTCCGCAGTGTGCCAGTGGGGAATCACCCACAGCGAGTGCGTTTGGGTTATGCACCAAGCGATTGGTCGACGCCGTAATTTTTAAGCCGATCATAACAGGCAAAGCATGCTAAGGCGCTCAAGACGATATTTGAATTGAGCGCATTTTAGGATGGTTTGCTTATGGAGCATGCACATGAATGGGACTCGATGGCTCGGTATTGGCTTTTTTGTTTTGGCGGTCGCGGTGTTGTTTACCGTGGTGTATGTGTTTCAACCACCGAATAAGACTGTTTCGGAAACAGTGTGGGTGAAACCGAACACGGCTTCCACAGAGATAGAAACAACGCAAAGTCTATATTCAGATGAATCTGAAAATGTACTGGAAACAAACGCTATGCTAGAGCGTGCTGCGGTATCTGCAGTTGAAATGCAGCAATTAATCCAGCAACGTGATCAGTTGTATTTAGGCTTTAAGCAAATTAGTACAGGTTTAAGCCAAGGGCAAAAGCCTGATTTAAACCGTGTACAAAGTATGTTGCTACAGCAGGAACAATTGGTACAAGCAGGCGTATTAAGAGCAGAAGATGCAATGAACTATAGCCAGTTTTTAAAGCAAATTTTACCTGAAATTGCAGGGCAAATTGATTTGCATATTTCGCGTTTAAAGCGCCTGATCGTGGTGACAGGTTAAGCCACAGTAAGGTGTGAGTTGCTGTTATAAATACACGATGACGCCATTGTTGCAGTCAATAATGGCGTTATTTTTTTGTCTAAAAAATTCTTTTAATCCACATGTTTTTAAGCCGAATAGCGGCCACTTGAGCTGAATTTATCCATGATTCCTTTGATCAAGCGTTCAATTCATCTTAGAAGAAAGCACACGTATTTTACTGTATTAGACGAAAGTTGTATAAGGCTGTGCCGAATAAATTTGGTTTTTCCTTCCTTTTAAAAACTACAGAAAAAACAAAGTTTAAATTTTTCTTCACCGTATTTTTTATGCTGCGAACAAAGATCATCTTTATTTAAATTGGTATGACCATTTAAATAAATAACCAGACCAATGTTGACATTTATTTGTATAAAACTATTATTTGTTGCAAATATTAAGAGTATTTTGATTTTTATCTTAATATTGGTCAGACCAAAATTAGAATTTTATCTATATGCTTAGACCTATGTTTACGTTTGAGTGAGCATTTCAAGGAGATGACAATGCTTCAACATTGGCAACAGATCTACGATCCAATGGCAAATATTTGGATTTCGAGTCTTATTGCATTAATCCCGATTATCTTTTTCTTTCTGGCATTGGCTGTATTTCGCTTAAAAGGAAGTGTTGCGGGAACAATTACGGTTATTTTGGCGTTATTGGTGTCGTTATTTGCCTATGGCATGCCTGCACCAATGGCTTTTGCTTCATTGATCTATGGCTTTTTCTACGGTTTATGGCCAATCGCATGGATTATTATTGGCGCATTATTTTTATATAAAATCTCTGTAAAAACAGGGCAGTTTTACATTATTCGCTCATCTATTCTGTCAATTACAGAAGATCAGCGTCTCCAGATGCTACTAGTGGGCTTCGCGTTTGGCACATTTTTAGAAGGTGCAGCGGGCTTTGGGGCGCCAGTGGCAATTACTGCTGCTTTGTTGGTGGGTTTGGGTTTTAAACCTTTATACGCTGCGGGTTTATGTTTGATTGTGAACACCGCACCTGTTGCGTTTGGCGCAATGGGGATTCCAATTATTGTGGCGGGTCAGGTTTCGGGTGTAGAAACCATGGAAATTAGCCAGATGGTTGGGCGTCAGTTGCCATTTATGGTGCCTATTGTGCTGTTCTGGATTATGGCAATTATGGATGGCTGGCGCGGTGTGAAAGAAACTTGGCCTGCAGTGTTGGTGGGTGGTGGTGCTTTTGCGATTGCACAATACTTGACCTCTAACTTTGTTGGACCTGAGTTACCTGACATTACAGCCGCAATTGCCTCTTTGATTAGTTTAACGGTCTTATTTAAATTCTGGCAGCCAAAACACATTTTCCGTTTTAGCGATGCAGACACCAAAGTGGATGCCAACTTAGTTGCAGAACAACAGCAAAAATACAGCATCGGGCAGATTGTTAAAGCATGGTCACCTTTTGCAGTGTTAACGGTGATGGTCACCATTTGGAGTATTAAACCGTTCAAAGATTTATTTGCAAAAGATGGGGCAATGCATGACTGGGTAATTTCCATCAAAGTGCCATTTTTACATCAATTGGTGCAAAAAATGCCGCCTGTGGTTGCTGAAGTTAAAGACTACGATGCAATCTTTAAGTTCGATTGGCTGAGTGCAACAGGGACTGCAATTATGATTGCGGCTGTCATCACCATCATTTACTTAAAAATGAAACCGCGCGAAGCTGTTAAAACTTTTGCAGAAACCATCAATGAGTTAAAAACACCAATTTATTCTATTGGGATGGTGTTGGCTTTTGCTTTTATTGCTAATTATTCAGGCATGTCTGCGACTTTGGCATTGGCTTTGTCACACACAGGCAATGCTTTCACATTCTTCTCACCATTTTTAGGTTGGATTGGAGTGTTCTTGACAGGTTCAGATACATCAGCCAATGCGTTATTCGCAGCCTTACAAGCCACAACTGCACAGCAAATTGGTGTGCCAGAAGTGTTACTTGTTGCTGCCAATACCAGTGGTGGTGTTACAGGCAAAATGATTTCGCCGCAATCGATTGCAATTGCCTGTGCGGCAGTCGGTTTAGTCGGTAAAGAATCGGATTTATTCCGCTTTACCGTGAAACACAGTATCACGTTCACCGTAATGATCGGTATTATTATCACTCTACAAGCTTATGTGTTCCCATGGATGATTCCATAATCACATGCACAAGAGGATAGCCGAATGAAAGTCTCCGACAAAGTTGTACAAGACCTGCGCACACTGGTTGAAAAAAATCAGATGCAAGTCGGAGACCGATTGCCTGCCGAAAGAAAGTTGTGTGAACAACTCGGGGTTTCCCGTTCCTCTTTGCGTGAGGCTATTCAGCAATTGACCAGTCAGGGCATGCTGGTCAGCAAAGTTGGAGCGGGTACTTTTTTGCAACAGCTGCCAACCAA
The DNA here is from genome assembly GCF_013390985.1 of Acinetobacter sp. Swhac1. Lineage (NCBI taxonomy): Bacteria > Pseudomonadati > Pseudomonadota > Gammaproteobacteria > Moraxellales > Moraxellaceae > Acinetobacter > Acinetobacter sp. Swhac1. The sequence goes on from NZ_JACASN010000035.1 coordinate 8,639, forward strand.
TTGGTCGCAATATCAAATTGTGCAGCCTTTAAGTAACCTGATTGATGAAGATCCTGCTTATCGTTTTGATGTGCAGGAAGCACGAATGGTGCTTGAAGGTGGTACGGCATGGTATGCCGCACAGCGGGCAACCGCTGAGGATTTGAAAAAAATCCGTGCTTGTTATGAGCAAATCGCCCATTTTCAAATTTTGGGTGATGATGATCAGGCGGCAATTGCCGATGCCAAGTTTCATTTGGCAATTGCCGAGGCATCGCACAATTTGGTGCTTATTCAAATGATGCGCGGCTTATTTGATTTGTTGCAATACAACGTGGTTTTGGGTCGACGTAAAGTTTATACCGAAGCCCACCGTTTCGATCAGTTGCATGATCAGCATTTTCAAGTGATGGATGCAATTGAACGTCAGGATCCAGAAGCTGCCCGTGCGGCAGTGTGTGGACATATTGAATTTGTAGTTCAACAAGTACGCATGATAGACGAGGAAGATGCGCGTCGTCAGCGTGCGAGTCGATTAAACAGGATAGCGCCATGATTATTTCTTCTGCGAATGATTACCGCGAAGCAGCTAAACGCCGTTTACCGCCATTTTTATTTCACTATATAGATGGAGGTGCGTATGCGGAACAAACGCTAAAAAGAAATGTAGAAGACCTTTCACAAATTGCCTTGCGCCAACGTGTATTAAATGACATGTCGGCTTTAAGTTTAGAAACCACGTTATTTAATGAAACTTTGTCGATGCCTGTGGCTTTGGCGCCAGTCGGTTTAACAGGCATGTATGCGCGCCGTGGTGAAGTACAGGCTGCGGTAGCAGCAGACAAAAAGGGTATTCCGTTTACATTATCTACAGTGTCGGTGTGTCCAATTGAAGAAGTGGTGCCTGCCATTTCACGCCCAATGTGGTTTCAATTATATGTATTACGTGACCGTGGTTTTATGCGCAATGCCTTGGAACGTGCCAAAGCAGCAGGCTGTTCAACCTTAGTCTTTACGGTAGATATGCCTGTGCCTGGCGCACGTTATCGTGATGCACATTCGGGCATGAGTGGTCCAAATGCTGCTATGCGTCGCTATATGCAAGCGGTGATGCATCCAAACTGGGCATGGGATGTCGGCTTACTGGGTCGTCCACATGACTTGGGCAATATCTCTAAATACTTAGGCAAGCCAACAGGACTTGAAGATTATATTGGCTGGTTAGGCAATAACTTTGATCCATCTATTTCATGGAAAGACTTGGAGTGGATTCGTGAATTCTGGGATGGCCCAATGGTCATTAAAGGCATTTTAGACCCAGAAGATGCTAAAGATGCTGTGCGTTTTGGCGCTGATGGAATTGTGGTGTCCAATCACGGTGGTCGTCAGTTAGATGGTGTACTTTCAACTGCACGTGCTTTACCGCCAATTGCCGATGCAGTGAAAGGGGAACTAAAAATTCTAGTGGATTCAGGTATTCGTAATGGCCTAGACGTGGTGCGCATGTTGGCGATGGGTGCGGATACTTGTATGCTCGGACGTGCCTTTATTTATGCACTAGGCGCTGCAGGTGGGGCGGGTGTGAGTAATTTACTCGAATTGATTGATAAAGAAATGCGAGTCGCAATGACCTTAACGGGTGCTAAAAACATTCAAGCGATTAACTCAGATTGTTTGGTACAACTTGAGCGTGAACTGAAAGGCTAAATTGCCAGCAAGAGCGATCAATCCATCAACCGATGTGTTTGGCTGAATCGCTCAATTGTATTTTTCACCTTGTTTCAGGACTTGCACACCATGCCACAGACAATTTCTTCTGCAGCACAATTTGATGCTGCCGCAACCCTCAAAAACTTGGTTGATATTGTGGGAAAAGCGCATGTATTGACCCATGAATCGGATACTCGTTTATATCGTCAAGGGCGACGTTTTGGCGAGGGACAGGTTTTTGCCGTGGTCACGCCAGGTTCTTTGTTGCAGCAGTGGCAAGTGTTACAAGTGGCTGTGGCGGCAGATTGCATTATTATCATGCAAGCCGCCAATACAGGGCTTACGGGTGGTTCTACACCATTTGGTGATGACTATGACCGTCCTGTAATTTTGATCAACACCCAACGTTTAAAAGGTATTCAGCTCATCAACGATGCCAAGCAAGTGATTTGCTTGCCTGGTGCAACATTGGATGCTTTGGAACAGCAATTGGCGCCGCATCAGCGTGAGCCACACTCAGTCATTGGTTCATCTTGTATTGGCGCTTCAGTGTTGGGCGGGGTATGTAATAATTCAGGTGGTGCATTGGTCAGACGTGGTCCTGCCTATACTGAGTTGGCCTTATATGCACAAGTCGATGCACTGGGCGAGTTGCAACTCATCAATCATTTGGGGGTGAATTTAGGGAACTCGCCAGAAGAAATTTTAACCAAACTTGAGCAACAACAATATCGCCCTGAAGATATTGAATATTCGGAACATTGTTGTGCTTCAGATCAGCGTTACGTGCATGATGTTGCCCAAGTCGATGCCGATACGCCTGCACGGTTTAATGCCGACCCGAGCCGTTTGTTTGAAGCTTCGGGTTCGGCAGGTAAAGTCTGTGTGTTTGCAGTGCGTTTGGATACATTTGAGAAAATTCCGAGTCAGGTGTTTTATATCGGCAGCAATCAGCAGGATGATTTAACCGCGATTCGCCGTTTTTTATTACGTGATTTGCCGCGTGTACCGATTGCTGGCGAGTATATTCATCGAGATGCCTATGACATTGGTGCAGAATATGGCAAAGACAGTTTCTTGTTTATTGAGAAATTTGGCACCAGTAAAGTACCTGCAGCTTTTGCCATGAAAGACAAAGTTGATGGTTTTCTAACCCGTTGGGGCATGCGTGGATTGTCGGATAAAGTTTTGCAAATGTTCACGAAACTACTGCCAAATCATTTACCAGAACGCATGAACCAATTTCGTGATTTGTATGAACATCATTTAATTTTGCGCATTGAGCAGCAAGATGTTGCGGCAGTACAGCAGTTTTTAATGGATTATTTTATCACGCGCAATTCCGGCAGTTTTTTTCTATGTAATGAAGATGAAGGCCGCAAGGCTTTTCTGCATCGCTTTGCAGTGGCAGGTGCTGCAATTCGTTATCGTGATACACATCGAAATGAAGTGGAAGACATTGTTGCTTTAGATATTGCGTTAAGACGTAATGATCAGCAATGGGTTGAAACCTTGCCCGAAGAGTTGGAGCAGGCGATTATACATAAGTTGTATTATGGTCATTTTTTATGTCATGTCTTTCATCAGGACTATATTATTAAAAAAGGCGTAGACCCGTTGGCGATGGAACATCAAATGTGGTCATTGCTTGATGCACGTGGGGCAGAGTATCCTGCAGAGCATAATGTTGGGCATTTATATGTGGCGAAGCCTGCCTTAAAGCAGCATTATCAAAAATTGGATCCGACCAATTGTTTTAATGTGGGCATTGGGCATAGCTCTAAATTAAAAGCTTGGCGTTAAATAAGGATGAAAACTGAGCAGTGAAACTGATTCTAAGGAAAGATGGATATGTTTAAGTTAGATAGCAAACTGCTACAGATTTTTTACTATGTATATAAATTAAAAAATGTGTCTGCAGCAGCAGATGCATTGGGCATGAGTCAGCCTGCGGTTAGTAACTGTTTAAATAAAATTCGTCAGCATTTTAATGACCCATTATTTTTAAGGGTTGGCAATGAAATGTTGCCTACAGAGTTGGCGAAACAGATTTTTTCACCGATTAGTGAAATTATTAATAAAATTGAAACGGTCAATAATTTTAAAGTCGATTTTGATCCGACACATTCCGATCAATTATTTACCTTGGCAATGACCGATGTTTCGCATTTGGTTTTATTGCCAAAACTGACCAAGTTTTTAAAAAAATATGCACCTTCAGTGCGGATTAAAATTCGTCCTATTACCCGTGAAACCAGTTATCAAATGGCAAATGGTGAAATTGATTTTGCGATTGGTTTTTTACCTGAGTTAGAGCAGGGTTTTTATCAGCAGCAATTATTTTTACAATATTATGTGGTGATTAGTCGTAAAGATCATCCACGTATTTGTGAAAAAAGTTTAGATGTTGAAGCTTATATTCGTGAATCGCATGTCGATGTAGATACCAGTATAGGTCACTACCATATTGAAAATGAATTAAGCAATCGTGGTTTAAGACGTAATATTCTAATGAGTATCCCAAGTTATTTAGGGGTCGGTTTAATTGTGCAAGAAACCGATATGATTGCGACAGTGCCTTATTATTTAAGTGAGGTGTTATTGGCACGCGGGAATTTACAAGTAGTGAGTGCGCCTTTGAATTTTCCAACCTATCCTGTACGACAATATTGGCATACGTCTTGTCATCACCAAACCAGTCATCAGTGGTTAAGAAAAGTGATTTTTGATTTGTTTAGTCAGCATCCTTAATTAATCGTATTTAAAGTAAAATTTTTATAATTTTTTAAATTATCATTCGCTAATTCCCTCATCTTCAAAAGAGCAGGCTAGGCTGAGGGAATTAGTGATTCTTTTTTATAAGGCAATAAAACTAAATTTCTGCCCACGATTTTGATTGCAGCTATACATTTTCATTTTTCCATTATAAATATCTAAACATTTGCCTGTATCTGCACTACGAATACGCTGACCATCGAGATACCATTTTTGGTTACTTTGTCCATTACAGGTATAAGCAATTACTTCAGCACCATCATGTTTCTGTTTTCCTGCTACATCTAGACATTTACCTTGCACGGTAATGCTTTGATCAGGATGGAAAATAAAATGCTGATTGGTACCATCATGACAATGTGAAGTCTGAATGGAACGTTGATTACTGCGACTAAAATCTACGCAGCGACCATCATAGGTTTTAATTTTGACTTTTTGTTGCCATGTTTGTGCAGGATAAGGCATAGGTGTTGGCATATAAATGGTTTGTTGTGCAGAACGTTCTACAGGTGTACTTGCTGGAATTTGAGGTTGAATGACGATATTGGGAATCTGCCCTGATGCTAATGCGTCCACAGCAAAAAAGACTGTTAAAAATGAGCAACCGCTTAAATTAAAATAGTGCTTAAATATAAGAAAAAACCTATTTATTAAGTGGTTATGTAAATTTAAAGCAAAAAAAGATAATAGTTTTTTGTAATTTTATGAGTCATTGACCCTAAAAATTTATCGAATAGACAAGGTTTTCAGCAAAAAATAAGAACGAAAAAATTCAAGTTGTCTTTATTTGTTATTAGTCGGTGCATTCTTAGGAAGTGTGTGGTAGAAATTGTATTTAGAGGATATATTTCTGATTTAGTTTGTGGTCAGCAACAAGCGAATTATCCAATTTGTTGAATTGAACTCGATACATTCCATAAGTCACTTTATATAGACACGCTCCAAACTCTTGAATTCTATTCATTTACTCTATTTTATATTTTGTCCATATAGACATGCTTTTATAACGACAAATTTTTCAAGTTTGTCCATATCCTCAAAAAATGCGTAAAGTGTTAAAAACGTGTTTTAGTCCGCCTAATTAAAAATGAGCAGTCACCAAAATATATTTTTTGTATTCATCCCGACCTTAAAATTTTATGTTGGTTATGCGTCATACGAAATATAAAAAATTTTATGCTCAAAAGGAGATGAATAATGACCAACCACGAGTTTATAGAAATACATCTAGATGCTGAAACAAAGCAATTGGCAGAACGAGCTGCCGCTACTCTGGGTTACGCTACACTCACCGATTTTTTTATTTAATTCAAAATCACGCACCACAAGTTTTACAACAACACGTTCATATTCAGTTAAGTCATGTTCAGTTCGAGCAATTTATTGAAGTATGTCAAACTCAAAATAAGGCTCCTCCCCCGATTAAAACTGACTACCCAGCTTTTAGATAAAGAAAATTTTTAAGGAGCAGAAATGAAAGTCATTACATGTGCTGAGCTGCAAGACAATTTAGCGGATATACTCGATTACGTTATAGACAATCATGCACCTATACTTATTAATAGAGAAGATAAACAAGCCGTAGTGATAATAAGTCTAGATGATTGTAATACCTTTAAAGAAACAGCGTACCTACTCAAAATTCCTGCCAATGCAAAACGGTTACGCGACTCAATCGCAAATTGAAGCAACTGAAGTAAGGTGTCATAAACTCAGTAAAGAGTGAGATTGAGATGCACTGACAATGGCAGAAATAGCACCCTACTATACCCAGAAAATTTCAAGCGATAGACTTCAACATAAAGAACGACATTACAACACCTAAAAAAGAGCAACCAAATATATGTGATACGCATCACATAATGACAATATTTGTCCAAAGTACAAAATTCAACCTGACAAAATTTGTCACTTTTTAACAAAAATATACAGCAAAATTTATAGTCTGAATTTTTTTATGTATAAGATGCTGTTTTTCTGTATAAATTGTCTATAATAAAAGTTGGCACGTTTAGTGCTATTATTAAAATAGCTTACAAAGCTTATAACTAAATTAACAACATTTGTGGAGAATGTTATGAATACAATGCAAAAGGGCTTCACGCTCATCGAACTTATGATTGTGGTGGCTATTATTGGTATTTTAGCAGCAATTGCGATTCCTGCTTACCAAGACTATATTACACGCGGACAAGTATCTGAAGCAGTGACTTTAGGTGGTGGTCTAAAATCACCTTTAGCTGAATACGGTGCAGATAAAAATGCTTGGCCTACATTAGTAGGTCCGACAGCTACAGCTGGTTCAGGCCAGTTGAATGCTACTTTAATTGGTAAATATTCGACTGTAACCACAAGTGTTGCAAATGCATATCCAGCAGGTCGAATTACTGTAACTATGACCACAGGTAAAGCATCTGGATCTGCATTAACATATACTACTGCAAACGGTGGCTCTACTTGGGCGTGTGGTAACACAACAGTTGATGGTGCAGCTGGCTCGGGTACTACTATTGCTGCAAAATACTTGCCAAATGCTTGTAAGCCATAATGTTATAGATATTTAATCTGCATTAAAAAGACCTTCCGGGGTCTTTTTTATTTATATTATTTAGAGAAGTATGATGATTAATTTAATAAAAAATAAATGGCTAGTATTAATCAGTTTAATATTATTAGTATTCATTATTTATTACCCATCATTAAAAAATGATTATGTATGGGATGATGTCATTATTTTTGTGGATCGATCTTTTTGGCATAGTGACCATAATTTTTGGTATATGATTTCACAACCTGTACTAGATGGGACGTCTTATTTTAGACCCTTAGTTTTTGCAACATTTGTCACTGAGTTTAAATTATGGGGTTTAAAGCCATTTATTTCTCACTTCATTAATATTTGTATTTTATCTTTTAATGTAACACTAATCTATTTAATTGTTTTAAGGATATCTCAGCTATTAAAAACAAACAATACAAACCTCTATGCTTTGATCGTATCTTTGTTATATATTACCAATCCTATTTTAGTGGAATCTACAGTTTGGGCAGTAGGTAGATTTGACTTAATGGTGACTAGCTTCATACTTCTTGGGCTTCTTGTATTTTTAAATTTTCAAAAAAACTTAATAAGAGATCTTATCTTAAGTATAATTTTTATTTTTGGATTATTTTGTAAAGAACTTGCCATCATATTCCCTGTAATTCTATTTGTTTTTTCTTTATATTTTGTTAATAAAAATAATTTTTTAGATGGAACTCTAAAAGTTATAAAAGAAAATTATTTATTATTTATATTTTTAACTTTGAGTTTTTTCATTTATATGTGTATCAGAATCTCTGCCATGCACCAGATTTATCATGCGGTTCATCAAAATTTATCTGAGCCTTTACTTAAAATCCCATATATACAAATTCTACTCCCATTAAATACTCTCTCTGAATATATTAAAACCTTTTTTGTTCCATTCTACCCGAATGCGATCCATCAAATAGACTATGCATTTCTAGCAGATTGGCGAGGTAAAGTTTCAAGTTTCTTTGCTATCATATTTTTAGTAATTGTTTCGTATGGTTTTTTTAAAAAAAATAGTTTTTCTGCATATATGGCAGTATGTACATTATTATGTCTATTTCCTGTACTTAGAATTATTCCACTTAGCGTACCAGAGACCATCATTCATGAACGATTTATGACGACAGCATTATTTTTTGCGTTACTAGCTGTAGTTTTTTTACCATGGGAAATTATTTTTTCAAAGCTGCATATTTTAAGATTAAAGAAATTTTTACTAAGTGGCTTGATTGCATTTTATATAATAATGGGTCTAGCAGGAATTTATGTAACTATTCCAATGTGGCAAAATAATTTAATCTTATGGCAATGGGCATATAAAAATAATAAAAATTCAGAAATAGCTTTGCAATCTTATTTAACATACCTTTTTGAGTATAAAAGATATTCAGAATTTGTGAAAATTATAGATGAACGCAGACGTGATATAACGATGAATTCTGAAGTCCTTTACTATGCATATTTATTAGAACATCGAGATCCTGAAACTAAAAAATATATTGATGGAATGATTAATAGTTTAAATCCATTACACTTAATGGTAAAAAATAGATCACAATATCGAACACAAGATGGTCGTTTAACAGAAATTGGTTCAATTTATCATCTAAATGCTTATTATTATGTACTGATAGGTAAAGATTTAAATAGTGCACTCAAAAATATTAATATAGCTTTATGGTATGATCCAGAGAATAAGCAATATCTTGTATTAAAAAGTATGATTTTACTGGGTTTAGGGGATAAAGTGCAAAGTAATTCAGCTTGGAATGAGGCAATCAGTGATATTCATATATCGAAAAAAAATCAATTTACAGCACAGAAGACAATATTATTCTCACAAATGTGTGCAGAGCATTTAGTTATGGATGATAAATTATGTATAAATAAAGCTATCGTCAAGCAAGGAGTTCAATAAGTGGATCGCTTTATGTTACTTCAAAGACTCTATGCATTTTTTTGGCATTGTTTATTTTCAATACTGCTACTAGCCATTGCTCTTTATTTAGTTTTTATAGTTTGGTATCCATCCCCTCTTGCACAAGCTGTTGGGGTTGGAAACATGTATGTTCTAATGTTGATAATCGATTTAATCTTGGGTCCTACCTTAACTTTTATTGTATATAAACTCGATAAAAAAAGAATGCTTTTTGATATGGTCGTGATTGTTTTAATACAGCTCATTGCTTATGTGGGTGGGCTATTTGTATTACATCAAGGTAAACCGGCATGGCTTGTATTTGTGAAAGATGATATAGAGTTAGTTTCTCCGATCAATATTCAGGAAAGATTCCGCCAAGATTTGAAAGATCAATTTAAAGTTCCTTTTTATAAAAAACCTATGTGGATTGCCGCGGATTATGGTAGTGATCCAAGAAAGCGCCAGAAATTGATTGATGAGGAAATGTTTGATGGAATTAGTATTGCTGTCAGACCTGAAACATATAAATTGATTGATACAAAATCAGAAGAAATTCTGATGAAGTTAAAACCAATAGCCGAGTTACATAAATTTAATAAAGATGTAGCAATTGATGAGCAATTAGCATTATTAACAACGAAACCAAAAGGTTGGTTGCCTGTTAAATCTCCCGAGTTAGATATGGTGGCATTATTTGATAAAAATGGGAAACCAATCAAAATTGTCAATTTACGACCATGGTTGTAAATAATGTTTAATTTTTTTGATGTACATATTTTAAGTTTTTGTTTTTCCTGTTAAAATATTTTTGAATATTTTTGAATATTTTTTGGTTACTCTAATTTTACGTGAAAATAAATGGATATTCAAAAAGGCTTTACCTTAATTGAACTCATGATAGTAGTCGCTATTATTGGAATATTAGCTGCTATAGCAGTACCTGCATATCAAAATTATGTGACTCGTGCTCAAGTTTCAGAAGCAATAATCTTGGGTTCTGGTATGAAAGCTGCTTTAGGTGATTATGGTTGGAATCATGCAGCGTGGCCGACTGCTTTCGTAGGTGTTAACCAGATCCCAAATGCTGAAGAAGTTAGTGTGAATTTAATAGGTAAATATTCACAAATGAATACCAGAATTACGGGTGTCTATCCAAGTGGATATATCACAATGATTATGACGCAGGGTAAAGCAAGTGGTCAAACCGTATTTTTGAAACAACTGATGGAGCGGCAACTTGGACTTGTACTCCTGGAACATTAGACATAAAATATAGACCTAATGCATGTAGATAAGAATGAACAAGGACAAAGATGTTTAATTTAGCATCATTAACAATCGTGGTACCCTGCTTTAATGAAGAAGAAATGTTGTCAATTAGTATTCCTAAATTTTTACTGATTTTAGAAGACTTAATATGCAAAAAATTGATTGATGATAATAGTAAATTGATGTTTATTGATGATGGCTCTGAAGACAAGACTTGGGAAATTATATTAAATTATCATCAAGATAATTTTAAAGTAAAAGGAATCAAGCTTTCCAGAAATTTTGGACATCAAAATGCCTTGTTAGCTGGCTTAATGAAAGTAGATACAGATATTGCAATTAGTATTGATGCTGATTTACAAGATGATCCATCTGTTATATATAAAATGATAGAACAATATTATGAAGGTAGTCAGATTGTATTTGGTGTAAGAAATGACCGGAGTACAGATAGTTGGGCTAAGAAATTTTTTGCACAATCTTATTATAAAGTATTAAGGAAAATGGGTGTCAATATTATCGAAGATCACGCAGACTTTCGACTAATGAGTAAAAAGGCACTCAATACTCTTGGGGATTTTAAAGAGGTTAATTTATTTTTACGCGGTGTTATTCCAGTTTTAGGATATAAAACAAGTAAAGTTTATTACGCACGTTTAGAACGCACAGCTGGTGAAACCAAATATAATTTAAAAAAGATGATTGAACTTGCATTAAATGGCGTAACTTCTTTTAGTGTTATTCCTTTAATGCTGATTGTTTGGATAGGAGTATTTATTAGTATAATCTCTGGTGCAATGGGACTATGGGCACTAATCACTAAATTTTTTATAGGTGGTACAGTACATGGTTGGGCATCTATTGTTGTACCGATGTATTTCTTAGGTGGGATTCAACTCTTAACTTTAGGTATTATTGGAATTTATATTTCCAAAGTTTATTTAGAAGTAAAATCAAGACCAAAATTTATTATAGAAGATGAAATCAAATAATGCAAAATATTGAGAACACCAAATATGGAAAAATATTTTTTATCCTAATTGTAGGATTAACCATTGTTGTCATTTTAAATGGATCATATCTTCCACTTGTTGATTTGCCCCAACATGCTGCTCAAGTTGCCGCCTTAGATGAGCTATTAAAAGGAAAAAGTACTTGGACTAATTTAGTTGAATTAAACTTTAATACCCCATACTTAGTAGGCTATTTATCTTGGCTTGGGTTATTACAGTTTTTTGATATAGTATTGTCTAGTCGTATTTTAGTTATATTGATTTTTTTATGCTTTATTTTTTCTGCTATTCAACTGAAAAATACTCTTCAATCCTCATGGTTAGTGCCTTGGGTAGCTATACCAAGTTTTTTTGGTTTTTGTTATGAATGGGGATTTATAACTTATCTCTTAGCTATATCTATTGGTATTTTATTTTTTATACAAAATATTAAATGGTCAAATCATCCTAATATAAAACAAGGTTTGATTGTAAGTTTACTGGGTGTGATATTATTTTATAGCCATATTTTAAGTTACTTATTCTTCTGTTTGTTGTCATTTATTTATTTTATATATAATGTTGAGGATAAGAAAAATATCTTAAAGATAATACCAACCTATTTCTTGTTTTTTTGCTTACTCATATTTTACTTAAACGTTAGTGATAGCTTAGGAAGTCAATACACTTATGGTGTAAAAGTAATGTATCATTCAATTGGAGAAAAATTTTTTAATTTAATGATCTATCCTTGGTCTATGACAGATAAAAGTTTTATTTATCCGAGTTTAATTCTACTTATTATTCCATTTTTAATGGGGTATAGGATTTCATCTGAATTTAAAAGGTATATTCCTTTAGTTATTTTAATTTTAGTTTGGTTTTTACTGCCACACTTTATGAATAACACTTATTTTATTTATGAAAGATACTCTATCTTATTTTTCTTATTTTTCTATTTAATTTTTGAAAGAAAAAATGATTTTAAGTACTCTAAATATTTTAGTGCTATATTTTTAATATTGATTGTTTTTTTAATGATTGAGGACTATAAAAATATTTTTCTTGCAAAGAAAGAAACGGTAGATTTTGCTAATACAGTTGAAGAGCTGCCAGCAAACAAACGTGTTCTTGGTTTAATATTTGAGCCAATAAGTGCAAGTGGAAGTACACCTTTTACTTATGTTCATTTTGCTTCTTGGTATCAGGCACAAAAAGGTGGATGGAGTGATTTTAACTTTGCTTGGTTTCATCCTCAGATTGTAAGATATAAACCATCAAAAACTCCAGAGGTTAAACCGGGATTTGAATGGACACCACAACATGTTCAATACTTAAACGCATGTGATAATTATGATATATTAATTGTTAGAGCTTATGATATATCTGTGAGGCACTTGATAGAGCATAGCAGTTGTCGTAATTATACGTTATCAGTACATCATGGCTCTTGGCTGATTTTTGAGAAAAATAAATAGGTAGTTATTATGGGGCACATCTACAAAGATTCATTTTTTAATTATATTGATATTTCATCATCTCGATCAGCTAAAAAGTTTATTGAAATGATTATCCTACCTTTAAATATTCAGACTATTCTAGATATTGGTTGTGGGCGTGGGGCTTGGATTGCTGAATGGGAAAAAAGTGGAAGATCCGTATTCGGTGTAGATGGTGAATATATTGATTTAAATAACTTATTAGTTTCTACAGAAAACTTTAAGTATCAAGATATTTCTCAAAATTTTGATTTAAATAAAAAATATGATTTAGTTCAGTGTTTAGAAGTGGCTGAACATTTGGCTGAAAAAGATTCAGATACTTTGGTAAATAATATAGTTAAACATGGTGACATTGTTTTATTTTCAGCTGCTGTACCGGGTCAAGGTGGGGAGTTTCATGTTAATGAACAGCCTCTAAGTTATTGGGTAGAAAAATTTAAACATCATGGTTACGTATGTTTTGATTATATAAGACCTCAAATTTCTAATGAAAAAAGTATAGAGCCATGGTATAGGTACAATTCTCTTTTATTTGTTAAAAGTGAAAAAGCAAATGATTTACCTGAAGAAATAAAGCTAACCCAAGTAACCGATACCTATAATTATAATAAATTCGTGAGCCAATCATGGATTATTAGAAATGGGATTTTAAAAGTTTTGCCAGCAGGAATTATTAACATCATTGCGAAATTAAAGCATTATACAATCGCTTTGAGTAAGTGATGATATATTTAATTTTGCTACTCAGTAGCATATCGGCTGCAGTAGGACAAATTTTTCTGAAAAAAGGAGCATATAGCTTTTTTAATGGCCATTTGTTTTTTGGCGTCTTTCTTTATTTTTTAGGCTTTCTCTTATGGGTTTATTGTCTTTCGAAAATAAACCTTACTATTGTATATAGTTTTACATTACTTACCTTTGTGATGGTATTTTTGTTATCTTATTGTTTTTTAAATGAAAAAATAAGCCTAATGAGTGGTTTAGGTATTCTAATTGTCTCTCTAGGCTTTGCAATGATTGTTAAGGGTCAAACATAATACATGGAAACCAAATAACCTACTAATATTCCTAAAAAAAATCCAATAATAATTTCTAACTTACTATGTCCAATACGCTCTCTTAATATAGGTGATTGATAAGATTTAATTCTATTAATTTCAATCGCATGTTGTTCCATCTTTTTTCTTAAACCATTTGCATCTAACATTACAATAAAGGCTAAAGTTAAGCCGACACCAAAAGCCGGCGAGTCAATGCCTTCTTTTAATGCAATCAAACTAGCCATGCTGCTTACAATAGCACTATGGTTGCTCGGCATGCCACCATAACCAATTAAATCAAAGGCAATTCTTTTTTCTTTTAAACAATTGACTACAAACTTTGTTATTCCACAAACGAGCCATGCAAAAAATGGGGTGATTAAATAAATATAGTAATTCATACGAAACTCTAAAAATTATGTTGGAAGTAAAACCCAGATACAGCATCCCACCCAAAGCAATACGGTCAGTAATATTTGTTTATCCTGAATAATCACATCTGTTGGAGATTCACCACCTTTTAATGTTTCAACTATGTACCAATATCGGAACAAACCAAAAATGACCAATGGAACAGTAACAACCAACTTTGGCTGAACTTCCATCACATAAAGACTATAAAAGACCACAGCTGTAACAGCGGACATTTCAGCAAAACGATCAATTAATGTTACTGAATAATACGCAAGAACCCCTCGACTTTGTGATCCGCTTTGTAATAACTCTTGACGTCTTTTAATAGATGCCAAATACAATGAAATACTCAGTGTTGTAATAAACATCCAATGCGAAACAGGAACAGTAAGTGCTATTGCACCAGCATAAACTCTCAGCACAAAACCAAAAGCCACAATAAAAATTTCAATAACAGGTTCATGTTTTAATTTGAACGTATAGGCCCAATTTAAAGCTAAATAAATGAAAATCACATAAATGACGCTTGGAACCACAGCCCAAAAACTGATAAGTACAATATAGAGTAATATCAATAAAATAATTGCACTTTGAGGACTAACTTGGCCAGAGGCTAAAGGTCGCTTTTTGGATTTTTCAGGATGTATACGATCTTTTTCTATATCTTTGAGATCATTCACTATATAGACAGCAGATGCAGCTATACAAAAAAGAAAAGCTGCTAATAAAGTAGAGTAAACAGAATCAGGGTGTAAAAACTCACCCGCAAAAATTAAAGGTGCAAAAACAAAACTGTTTTTAACCCATTGTTTTGGTCTGACTAACTTAATCAGCCCTCTCATTTCCCCTAGAAATGTACGTTTTTGTGCTATATCATGCATTTAATTTACAACACTATCAAAATTTTTAAATGATTGATTCGTTTAAGATTGCAATGCTTTACACAGCATTTGCTATAGTTGCTACATTGTCAAACATCTTAGCACAAGATATTTGTAGTTATTTATACTCAGGGGATTTTTCAATCTTAGTTTCAATTATCATTGGAACTGGCTTTGGACTTATCGTCAAATATATTTTAGATAAAAAGTATATTTTTCAATATAAAACAGAAACTCCTGCACACAATCGACAAATTTTTTTCCTATATACAATTATGGGTATTCTAACAACAATGATTTTTTGGGGTTTTGAGCTAGGATTTCATTATTTTTTTCAAACAAAAGAAATGCGTTATTTAGGTGGAATTTTAGGTCTCATGATTGGCTATATTTGTAAATATCACCTAGATAAACACTATGTATTTAAAATGGTATAACTTTACATATGATAAAAGTACATGCTTGGGGACGACTGTCTAATATAGAACATAATATAGTTAACTTTCACACCCCTAATCAAGCAATTCAACAACTGAAATATTCGTCCCCTGGCGTAGCACATGGTATGGGACGTAGTTATGGGGATATAGCATTAAATACGCAAGGAAACCTATGGCATACAACCACATTAAATCATCTAATATCATTCAATCTTGAAACAGGTATATTACATTGTGAGGCTGGTACAACGTTACAAGATATTCAGCGCACACTTGTACCCCAAGGGTGGATGTTGCCTGTAACACCTGGCACACAGATGATCACCGTTGGTGGTGCGATTAGCAACGATGTTCATGGTAAAAATCATCATACATTTGGCTCTTTTGGTGATCATGTTTTATCTTTAAAGCTATTACGTACCGATGGTGAAATTATTGAATGTTCACACAATGAAAAATCAGAATGGTTTTATGCCACCTTAGGTGGTATTGGGTTAACAGGCTTAATCCTAGAAGCAAAATTACAATTGCGGCGAGTCAACGGGCCATGGTTAAAATCAGAAACGATTCCTTATTATAGCTTACAAGAATTTTTTAACTTAGCTGATTCATCTGAAGCTGAGTGGGAACATACAGTATCATGGATTGATTGCATCAACAGCTCATCAACAAAAGGGCTTTTTATTCGCGGTAATCTGGCACAAATACAAAATCAATCAGCGCCAAAGCTTAAGGATAAAACTTTTCCTTTTACACCGCCTATTTCTTTAGTCAATAAAATTAGCCTTCCTATATTTAACTTTGCTTATTTTCATAAAAATGCTTTAAAAAAGCGTAATCAATTAGTGCATTATGAACCGTTTTTTTATCCATTAGATTCAATACATGCCTGGAACAAAATGTATGGTCCTCTCGGATTTTATCAATATCAAAGTGTTGTACCACGCGAGGTAGGTCTGGAAGCAACTCAAGAAATGCTCAAAATGATTAAAAAATTTGGTGAAGGATCATTTCTAGCAGTATTGAAAACTTTTGGAGATCGTGAGTCTGGAGGATTATTAAGCTTCCCTCGGTCTGGAGTCACTCTAGCTTTAGATTTTCCTAATCGGGGAGAAAAAACGTCAAAATTATTCAATGAACTAGATCATATTGTTCAAGAGGCACAAGGACGACTTTACTTAGCCAAAGATGCTCGAATGCCTAAAACTTTATTTGAAGCAGGTTACCCACGTATTCAAGAGTTTATGAAATACCGAGACCCTGGTATCAGCTCAAATATGTCTCGTCGTCTATTAGGTGTATAGTACATGTCAAACAAATTAAGAATTCTAATTGTAGGTGGAACGTCTACTATTGCTGAACATTGTGCAAGGGTTTGGTTACAAAAGCCATGTGAGTTGATTTTATTAGGACGTGATGCTGAAAAATTACAACGCGTGAAAAATGATCTTCAAGTCCGTTATCCCAATGCAAATATTGAAACACAATTGGTGAGCTTCTTAGATGCTCAGACTATTCAGGCTTGCATTCAAACATTAAATCAACAAGCTGCTATAGATATCGCGTTGATCGCACATGGTAATTTACCTAACCAAGAACAGTGCCAGACTAATATTAGTTTATGTAAAGAAGCCATTGAAATAAATGCAATTTCACCTGTTTTATTTGCTGAAGCAATTACTCAATGCATGATTGAGCATAATCACGGTAAACTTGCCGTGATTGGGTCCGTCGCAGGAGATCGTGGGCGCAAATCTAATTACATATATGGTGCATCAAAGGCATTCATTGATACTTATTTACAAGGTTTACAACACCGCTTGGCTTTAATGAACTCAAAGGTCACTGCAACGCTCATTAAGCCTGGACCAACGGCAACGCCTATGACAGCAGGCATAATAGGCAAAGGAAAGCTCGCATCTCCTGAACAGGTCGCTCAAGATATCGTTCATGCTATAGAAAAGGGCAAAAAAACTGTTTACACACCTAAAAAATGGGGAATTATTATGATGATTATTAGAAATTTACCATTTTATCTTTTCAAAAAGATGGATATATAAGGTTTGAGCATCAATGTCTGAAGCATTAATTGAACAATTCAAAAAAGATTTTCCTCATTTTTCACCACTATGGATAAGTGTTAATCAAAAAACTATTATTGAGGCTGTAGAACAAAAATATTGCTCTTTTGATAATCAAATAATTCAAAATGGGCTTATTGTATATAAAATATGTTTTGAGTTACTGTGGGAAATCATTGATTTCCCTGAATGCTACGATATTCAATGCTTCTGGGAGACTAATGATAATATTGAACGCGACGGTTTAGGGCATGATGATTATAAAATTGCCAAAGTCATTGATGCATGGTCAAATAAAAAAATACCTCTGTCGCCAATTTGCATGATATATGACCGAAATGCTTATCGAAAAAATCAGTTAAAACTATCTATTGTTGATGGCAATCATCGTTTCTCAGTATTACGTTACTTACATTATCAAACACAAAAGCCTATTGAGGCCCTGATAATGGTTGATACAAAAACCGCAGCACTTATTGACCAAAAATTCAAAAACAATCAAAAAATATCTCTGTACACGACAAAAATAGATAACTCATTGAAATAATGTCATAATAATTGTTTTCTAACGACGAATACTATGACACATCTCAATGAGTTATATCTTATCTTAAACAAATATCTAAAATGGAACA